>NZ_JAHLPO010000001.1:0-265248 GCF_018917925.1 Intestinimonas sp. MSJ-38
ACGGATAACGGCTTTGAGTTTACCAACCGCTTCTCCAACAGTAAGCGCGAGCTGCCGACGCTATTTGAAAAAACAGCCGCCGAACTGAATATCCGACATAAACTGATCCGTCCTTACACGCCGCGCCATAATGGCAAGGTCGAGCGCAGCCACCGCGAGGATCAGAAACGCTTCTACTCTTGCCACTCGTTCTATTCCTTGGATGACTTTGCAAAGCAGCTTGCTGTCCACAACCGCCGCTCTAATAACTTGCCCATGAGACCCCTCCGCTGGATGTCTCCCGCTGAGTTCACTGTCCAATATGTTTGACAAACCTACAAGGAGCTGAATCATTCATGTTTCAAACCCTGGCGTACTATGTCACCCTGTTTCACCGCAGCTTTGTCACCTATACCACGGCCCGGCTGCATCAGGTGGGCTTGAGCTTCGGCTCCCTGTTCCCCATTCTCTATGTGGGAAAACACCCCGGATGTTCCCAGGCCCAGCTGACCGCCGCTTTGAATCTGGACTGGGGACATTCCCAGCGCCTCATCACCAAGCTGGTGGAAGAGGGGTTTCTCACCCGGGAAAAATCCGGCCGGTCCTATCATCTGGATCTGAGCCCCAAGGGGCAGGAAACATTTGAAGTGAGCCACCAGGTGTTTTTTGATTGGGACGCGGAGGCCCTGGCCTCCCTTTCCCCCGCGGAACAGCAGCAGCTTTTGAACCTCTTGGCAAAAGTTACCCGGAAGGAAGTGGATCCCACTTGTACGAAACCATCCAAAGCCCTATAAATTACGGCGGGCTTCCTTTAAAAAACCGGATCATTTTCGCTCCGACTTCCCTGGGGCTTCCCCAACCGGAGCAAATAGAGCGGCTGCGGAATATCGCCGCCGGCGGCTGCGCCATGATCATCCTGGGAGATGTGCCGGTGCTTCCCCATGGCTTTGGCCCCTCTCTCTATTCCAAGAAGGGCATGGCCTATTACAAATCCCTCACCGACGCCGTCCACCAGGAAGGGTGCAAGATCTGCGCCCAGCTTCACCAATCGGACTCCAACTGGAAAGCCATGATCAAATACATCCCCAAAGTACTGACCCACCGGATCTCCATGGAGGAACTGCGGCCTCTGCTCAACCAGCAGGTGGGGCCGTATATCACCAATCTGCCGGTGGAAAAAATCAACGAGATCATCTCTGCCTTTGGTATGGCCGCACAGCTGGCCATCCAGGCGGGATTCGATATGGTCCAGGTCCACGGAGACCGGATGTGCGGCAGCTTCAGCTCCGCCCTGTTTAACCAGCGCACCGATCGCTATGGCGGCAGCCCGGAAAACAGAGCCCGCTTCGCCGCAGAGGCCGTATCGGCCATCCGCCGCAGCTTGCCGGAAATCCCCATTGATTTCAAACTGGCCGTGCGCCAGGAGGACCCTCATTATGGAAATGCCGGCGTGCTGGAAAGTGAGCTGCCCATTTTCGTGCCTATTTTGGAGCAGGCCGGTGTGACCAGCTTTCATGTGACTCTGGCCAACCACGGCGGGCTGACCGATACCATCCCTCCCGCCAGTCATCCGGTGTTCGGGTCTGAAGGCTGCTTTTTGAAATTCTGCGATACGGTAAAGAAGCTGACTCGCCTGCCGGTGTGCGGCGTGGGCGGATTGACCGATCCGGATTTTGTGGAAAGGCAGCTGAAAAACGGACGGATCGACTGTGCCGCCATGAGCCGCCAGCTCACTGCCGATCCCCAGTGGCCCAATAAGGTGGCTACCGGCCGGGCCAAAGAGATTCACCGGTGTGTCCGCTGCAACCAGAAATGCCTGGGTGGTATGATGGCCCACCAGGGCGTCCACTGCATCTACGATAAAAAGGAGGAAGCACAATCATGAGTTATGCCATTGTTTACAGCAGCCGCACAGGCAATACCGCTCTTCTGGCCCAGGCTCTGAAAGAGGCCCTGCCCCAGGGGAACTGCCTCTATTGCGGCGCGCCCGATGCCAAAGCCCTTACCGCCCAAACCATCTATGTGGGGTTCTGGACCGACAAGGGCACTTGCGATGCCGCTGCCGCCCAGTTTCTCCAAAGTCTGACCCATCACCAGGTGTTCTTATTCGGCACCGCCGGTTTCGGCGGAAATGATGCCTACTTCGCCCAGATCCTAGACCGGGTACAGGCTCTTTTGCCCCAAGGCACCGAATGCATCGGCTCCTATATGTGCCAGGGCAAGATGCCCCAAAGCGTGCGGGATCGCTACCAGGGAATGGAGGACAGCCCCCGGCGCACCGCCATGCTGGAAAACTTCGATCGGGCCTTGAGCCATCCCGACGATGCCGATCTGCTCCGTCTGAAGGCCGCTGTAACCAAATAGAAAGCCCCATTGATATAGACGCAGCAAGGCCCGTCCCTCATTCAAAGGGACGGGCCTTGTTTTTTTATCGTGTGCAGCTTTTTTTGATCTGGAGCAGCAGAAGCACTAGAGAGACCCCCAGAAGGATATGTCCTATGCCGGCCATACCGGAAAGGGCCCCTTCCAGGGCCGCAGACAGGTCAATCCCCCGCACCTGCACAATGCCACGGCAAAAGAGCATCAAGGCGGTAAGGTTCAATCCCACCTGATAAAAGATCAGCACTTTCCCGGTATTTCTCCCGAAAAAGGCCAGATTTTTCTCCAGCAAAAGCAGCAGGAGGAAAAAGACCATTCCCAAAAGGAAATAATGGGTGTGCGCCGTCCCCAACGCTGTGCGACCTTGAAAGCCATTGAACTTGGTGAACTCCCGGTAAAATACCCCACCGGCCATGGCCAAAATAGCATAGACCATCGCCAGATTAGCATATCGTTTTTCTTTCATTGATATCTTCTCCTTTCCACCTCTCAAGGTTTTAAAAACACATAGGTTTTTTCATCCGAGCGGGTCGGATCGTACCGATAGCCCAAAGCATCAAATTTCTGCATCACCTGGGGCTCCTCCCCCTGGCGCTCAGCCAGAAAGCGAACCATTTCTCCCCGGGCCATCTTCACATAGACCCCTTTTTCCACCACTTTGCCCCCGATCAGCTGACCGAACACCGGAGTGATGCACTGTGCATCTTCTCCCAGGTGGCGCACCACCGCCCGGCCATATTCCCAGGAGGCCAGGTTCACCACCACCCGATCGTCCTTCGTCAGCTCCCGCGCCAGGCGGTCGCCCCAGAAATCATAGAGATTTTCCCCGAACGGAGCTTTCAGTTTTGTCCCCATCTCCAGCCGATAGGGACGCACTCCGTCAAAAGGCCGCAGCAGACCATACAGACCAGACAAAATGGCCAGATGCTGCTGGAGATAATCAAATTCCTGATAGGTGAACACCCCAGGGGCCATGTACTGATACTGGATTCCCTCATAAGACAGTATGGCTGGGCTGAGATTCTTTGTCAGATCCATTTTCTGATACCGCTCATAGTTCTGTCGGGCGATGGCTTCCGAACAGGAAAGGCGCTCTTTCAGCTCCTCATAGGAAAGGCTTTTCAGCCATCCCGCCAGCTGCCTGGCCTCCTGCCCAAACACCGGCTGAGAGCGGGGCGCCATGCTGTCCAGCTCATCCCGCATCTTTTTCGCCGGGGATATGATGATCTGCATAGGCTTTTCTCCTTATTATATATAAAGCGGCAAACTTTCTCCAGCAAAAAAACCGCCCGGCCGATAGCCGGGCGGTTTTATCATGCTTTCAACAGTTCCTCCACCTGCACGGTGAGGATGGTGTTTTTGTCCTCCACTTCCCGGATACGGCGGCGGATTTCCCGCTGATCCCGATCCCGCTGCTCGGCCAGATTCACCTGGCCTTCAAACAGCATATCCAGCTTAGGGCACAAATCGTTTTCCAAACGCACCTTGATCTTGAGCAGATCTTCATCCTGCTCTTTCAGCAGCCGGTAATGTTCCTGAAGCATTTTGGTATGATTCTGCTGGGTTTCCTCCAGCTGTTCCAGCATCAGCCGGTTCTGCCGCAATTCCAGCAGGATTTGTTCCATGGTTTCCTGCAATCCCATTGGTTCCATTGATACCCCTCCTGCCTTCCTGAAAAGGTCCTCTGCCGGGGGCCATTTTTCTTCCTATTCCCCGTCCATTCCTCTGATAGTGATACGATTATACATCACATCCCCCGCCGCTTCAAGTGAATGTTTGCTTTTCCCTGCGCTTTCCTCCAAAAACGGCAGAAAAAAGCCACAGGCCCCAGCACCGTTCCCTCCCATTGGGGATTTTCTCTTGACAATACAGGTATATTGCAAAACAATATACCCAGGTACTTTGTTTTGCAATATAGTCACAGATAAGGAGGTGCCCGTTTGATCCCATCACAAATGCTGAAAGGTACGCTGGAGGGCTGTGTCCTGGCCATCATCAGCAAAAAGAAAACCTATGGATATGAAATATCCCAGCAGCTTATGGCCTACGGCTTTGGAAAAATCACAGAAGGCACCATCTATCCCCTGTTGCTCCGATTGGAGAAAAACAAATGGGTCCATGCCACATACCAGGCCTCCGATCTGGGTCCCAAGCGAAAATACTATGCACTGACGCCCCAAGGGGAGCAGGCCCTGACCGATTTCCTCAGCAGCTATGCCGAACTTTCCAAAGCCATACACACTTTGATCTGCGACATTCAGGGAGGGACAGAAAATGAGCAAACGAACCAAACAACTGCTGAATGAAAACAATGCATTGGAAAACTGCATCCAAAACAATGTATTTATCACCTACCCTATCGCCTCTATCCATCTGCTGCTGGCTCTAGGAGGCATTGCCCTTCTGTTTATCCTCTACAAAATCCTGGATAGCAAGCTGGATTGACCGATTTCCTTTCACAAAAACCCACAGGGGAGGCGGCGCTCCGACCGTCTCCCCTGTGGGTTTCTCTTTGAATAGATTCGGACTTATTGCTCCCCTTCCTCTGACGAAGGAAGAAGAGGGTTTCCCTTTTCATCCACTCCCCGCCGGCGCAGCTTGAGGGCCGTCACATCCCGCAGTATGGAATAGAGCACGGCGCAGGCCGGCACGCCCAGCACCATACCCAAAAAGCCAAAGAGCCCTCCGCCGGCCACGATGGCGGCCAATACCAGCAGCGGAGAAAGACCGGTGCTGTCCCCCAGAATCTTGGGGCCCAGGATATTGCCGTCGAACTGCTGCAGCGCCACAATGAGGATGAAAAACCGCAGGGCGCTGAAGGGGTCCACAATGAGCAGAATCATCAGACAGGGTACCGCTCCCACAATGGGGCCAAAAAAGGGAATGATATTGGTAACACCCACAATGACGCTGACCAGAATGGCAAAGGGGATTTTGATCAGGCAGGACAAAAAGAAGCACAGCATACCGATGATGGCGCTATCGATGATCTTTCCATTGAGGAAGGCCGAGAAAATCTGATTGCTCTTGCGGCAATAGCCCAAAAAGACCCGCGCTTTATCGGTGGGCACAAAGGCATAGACCAGCCGCTTCAGCAAGCGGACCAGGTTCTCCTTGCTATACAGCATATAAATCGAAGCGATCAGGGCGGTAAAGCCGGAGATCACGCCGCTGCCCAAGGCGACGCCCAGGTTAAACAGATCGGGCAGGCGGCGGTACAGGGTATCCCCGGCCTGGCGCACCAGTTCGTCATAGGTGTCTATCAGGCTGCCCATCACCCGGCTGTCCAGATGCAGACGGGACACGATCTTCTGGGACAAATCGTTCAGATTGCTGAGATAATAGGGCACATTATAAACAAACAGCTCCACCGACCGGACCACCTGGGGCAGTACCAGCTGCACCAGAACGGCCACCACCGCCGTCGCCAGCAAATAGACAGTAAGGATGGCCAGGGCCTTCCCGCCCCGCAGGCGGCCATAGACCTTTTGGCGAAAAAATTCCATGGGGGCATTGAGGAGAAAGGCAATGGCAAACCCCACCAGAAAGGGAGAGAGGATGTCCAAAAAATTGCGCAAATGCTCCCGGATGGAAGTGAGATTGGCGGCGGCCAGATAAAAGGAAATGGCCAGCACAGCCACCAGCAAATTGGATATGGCCCGCCTGTCCAGCAGACCCCACGGATGTTTTTTCATCATTTCTCCTCCTTTTTCTGTTTTGATTGTACCATGGAGCCCCTAAAAAGAAAACGACTTTTTTCTTATACTTTTCGTATTTTTCCCTTTTTATATTTCAGAAGGACATTTTGACATGCGCAAAGGCCAGGGACTTTCGCCCCTGGCCTTTGGCTTTTATGAGGGTTTATGAGAAGCGGCGATTGCCGCAAAGTGTAAGCAGTTTTGTTATTCCTTCCACTTCACATCGTTGAAATAGAGGAAACCGGCTGCATTGATCTCCACGCCTTCCAGATTGGCGTTGTAGGCCCGGAGGTACACATCCTGGAACAGAGGAACCTGGGGGCACAGCTCATTGATGAGCGTGCTGCACTGGCGCAGGACTTCTTCCCGTTCCGCTTCGTCGATGGTGGCGCACGCCTGATCGATCAGGGCATCCACTTCCGGGTTCTTCAGACGGGTCTTGTTGGAAGCACCGATGGACTTGCTATGGTAAACACCGGTGAGATAGGACAGCATATTGCTGGCCGAATAGTTGCCGATGGCGGCTGTGTAATTGCCTTCGACCGTGGTGCTCAGGCAGGCGGCCAGGTCCATGCTCTCGATGGTGGCATCGATGCCCAAAGTTGCCACATCGGACTGGATCACTTCGGCGGCCCGCTCTTCTGGTCATTGGAGCAGATGATGCTCAGCTGGATGGTGGAAGGATCCACACCCGACTGCTCCATGTATTTCTTGGCCTGCTCCACATCGTACTTTTCGCTCTTTTCCTCGGTGGCCCCTTCCAGGTTGGAAGGAGTCTGGGAGTAAGAAGCCACGCCCATGCCATTAAGGGCCACTGTAACGATGTTCTCTTTGTTGACCACGCTGTTGATGGCTCTTCTCACATCCACATTGCTGAGGCCGGGCTTTTCGTTGTTGAGCATCATCCACATATGGTTGGTGGAATCATGCTGGAGCAGAGTCAGATCGCTGTTGCTCTCGATGCGCTTTCCCCGGCATAGGGCCCCGTCCCGAAGGACTATGTGCATTATAGTCCGGCGTGTACTAAAATGCAACGAGATTTTTCATACTTTCGCAATAATTTTAAAACACTATTTTAAAATATAACCAAAAACCATGAATTTGTTTGCAGCATTTCGACGATTTTTCATTTTGTTAAGCATTTATCAAACATCGCTTTTATCTATTTTTCCCCTACTGTTTATTTTGCTTTTCGATCTTTTGGCATGTTTGACGATTTTTTTCACAAAGTCCTTTTTTGCTGATTTTTTGTCATACTTTGTCCGGCCTCAAACCAAAGGAAAACCGCCTGGGAAGCGACTCCCAGGCGGTTTTCGGTTTGTGAAAACAATATGAGTATGAAGGAATTTGCAGTGCTTAGTCGGCCCAGCTGCACTTTTCAAAGCGCATGGTGCCGCCGGCATTGACTTCCACACCTTCCAGCCCCTTGGCATAGGCCCGCAGGCTTGTGGCGGTGTAGAGGGGGATATTGGGGCAGGCCTGGTTGGCTTTGGCCATGATCTGCTGGAGCAGCTCATTCCGGGCATCTTCGTCCACTGTGGCGGATGCCTGATCGATGAGAGCGTCCACTTCAGGATCGCTGAACCGGGTCTGATTGGAGCCGCCGATGGAATTGCTGTGGAACACACCCTGCACATGGGTCATCAGGTCTGTTGCGGTATAGCCGCCGATGGCTGCGGTAAAGTCCCCTTCCACCGTGGCGCTGAGGTAAGTGGCCAGATCCATGCTTTCGATCTCGGCCTCGATGCCGATCTCTTTCAAATCGGCCTGGATCACTTCGGCGGCCCGCTTCTTGGTATCATTGGAGCAAACGATGCTCATCTCCACCGAGGAGGGTTCCACGCCGGATTTCTCCATGTATTCTTTGGCCTTTTCCACATCGTAGGAATCGGTGTTCTCTGCGCTGTAGCCGGTGAGCATGGAGGCGCCTTCGCCTTCGGCCACCTTACCCAGGCCGTTGATGGCCACGGTGATGACATTTTCCTTATTGATGGCGGCGTTGATGGCTCTTCTCACATTCTCATTGCTGAGGCCGGGCTTTTCGTTGTTGAGCACCATCCAGTTGAGGGTGGTGGAATCCACACTCAGAAGTTCCAGATTCTCATTTTCCTGGATGCGGTCGGCGTCCATGGCTTCCACTTCCACGATGAAATCCACTTCGCCGGCTTCCAGAGCGATGGTGCGGGAGGAACCTTCGGGGATGATCTTCCAGGTCATGTGCTTGATGGCCGGTGCACCGCCGAAATATTCGTCAAAGGCTTCGAAGGTCAGGCTGTCGCCCCGCTTCCATTCCACCAGTTTGTAGGGACCGGTGCCAACAGGATCTTCTCCGAAGTCATGGCCTTCATCGATGAGCTTCTTGGGAACGATGGCGTTGCCGTGGGAGCAAAGGTTTGTCAGCAGCACGGCGGAGGGGCCGTTTGTCTCGATGGCCACGGTGTAATCGTCCACCACTTCCACACTGGCGATCATGTTGTTGAACTGAGAGACTTCAGCAAAGGTCTTGGCATATTCCAAAGAGGCCTTTACATCCTGGGCGGTCATCTCGCTGCCGTCGTGGAACTTGACGCCCTGCTTCAGATGAAGCACCCACCGGGTCTCGCTTTCGTTCTCATAGCTTTCCACCAGCTCCGGCTGGGGGTTGAGATCCATATCGGTGGCAAACAAGGTGCTGTATGTCAAAAGGTTCATATAGGAACCAGCTGTGGCATTGTGGGAATAGGGGCTGAGGGTAGGTGTTTCGCCCATGGTGGCGATGACGATGCTGTCTTTGCCTCCAGCCGCTGTGGTTACGGCCTGACCGCCTTCGGTCTTGGTTGTCTGGGCCGACTGTTTCTGACAGGCTGCTACAATACCGATCAGGGCCGCAATAATCAGTACCAGGCTCAGCATCCTCTGTTTCGTCTTGTTCATGGGAATCACCTCATAATTTCAAAATATTTTTTCGCTTTTCCCCTCCCTCCAAGGGCCCTTTGGAAGGGGTTCGGGGGAGCTTGTTTCGTATTATAGGCCCTCTTTTTCCCCTTTGCAAGACCCTTTTTGCCTTTCCATGTTTTTTCAGAACATATGCTATATCGAATGAAATATAACATTTTGAATTCAGCTATTTTGCACAGGTTTATATTGGAATTTTCCTGGATTCGCAAGAAAAAAGACTCTCTGGAGAACCTTTTCTCCAGAGAGTCTCTTGATGTTTTTGTCTAATTTTCCTCAAAAAGGTGCTGCTTATTCAGCCCAATACACATTTTCGAAGTAGAGAGAACCGCCGTCGTTGACTTCCACACCCTGCAGGCCAGCGTTAAAGGCACGCATGGTCAGGGGCTGCCACAGAGGAGCCTGAGAGCAGATCTCGTTGAGCTTAGCAGACAGCTGCTCCAGAATAGCTACACGCTCAGCCTCATCAATGGTCACCTTGGCCTGATCGATCAGAGCATCCACTTCGGGATCGTTCAGACGGGTCTTGTTGGAAGCGTTGATGGAGGAGCTGTGATACACGCCCACCACATAGCTCAGCAGATCGCTGGAAGAATAACCGCCGATGGAAGCAGTGAAGTCACCTTCGGCTGTGGCAGACAGATAGGTAGCCAGGTCCATGCTCTCGATTTCGCAGTTGATGCCGATTTCCTTCAGGTTGGCCTGAATCACTTCACCGGCCCGCTTCTTGGTGTCGTCAGAGCAGATGATGGAGAACTTGATGGAGGCGGGATCCACACCGGACTTCTCCAGCCATTCCTTAGCCTTCTCTACATCATAGGTATCGGCGTTCTCTTCGGTAGCGCCCTCAAAGTTCATGGGCATCTGGGATACAGCAGGAGTAGCCATGCCGTTGTAGGCCACAGTCACAACGCTTTCCTTGTCGATGGCGCTGTTGATGGCGTGACGCACATCCTGGTTATCAAGGCCGGGCACCTCGTTGTTCAGCATCAGCCAAGTTACATTGGTGGAGTTGTAGTCGATCACAGTCAGATCAGAGTTTTCCTTCAGGCGATCGCCGTCCATGGCTTCCACTTCCACCACAAAGTCCACTTCGCCAGCTTCCAGAGCGATGGTACGGGAAGAGCCTTCGGGGATGATCTTCCAGGTCATGTTCTTGATCTTGGGAGCGCCCAGGAAATAATCGTCAAAAGCTTCGAAAGTCAGGCTGTCGCCGCGCTTCCACTCAACCAGCTTGTACGGGCCGGAACCCACGGGATCTTCGTTGAAGTCATGACCTTCATCGATGAGCTTCTTGGGAACGATGGCGTTGCCGTGGTGGCACAGGTTGCTCAGAACCATGGCGTCGGGGCCATCGGTCTTGATCTCAACGGTCATGTCGTCCACCTTGGAGATGGAGACAAAGTTCTTGTTGTACAGGTTGACTTCGGCAAAGCCCTGGGCCCACTGGAGGGAAGCCACCACATCGTCAGCGGTCATGGTGTCGCCGTTGTGGAACTTGACGCCTTCCTTGATCTTGAAGTGCCAGGTGCTCTCGTCCACATTCTCATAGCTCTCCACCAGATTAGGCTGGGGCTTCAGATCCATATCGGTGCGGAAGAGCATGCTGTAAGTCAGCTGGTTCATGTAGTCGCCAGCCACAGCGTTGTGCTCGGTGGGAGACAGAGAGGGAGTCTCACCAGAAGTGGCGATGACGATGCTGTCCTTGTCGCCGCCCTTGGTGACGCTCTTCTTTTCGCCGCCATCGCTGGAGCAGCCAGCCAGCAGGCCCAACAGCATCACTGTGGCCAGAAGCAGGCTGAGCAGCCGAACTTTTCTGTTTCTCATGTGTTTTCACCTCATAAAATATTTTCAACAGGGGCCTCCCTGTCGAATCACTTTTCACTCCCTGAAAGCCATCAGGAAATTGAACGAAAATTTAACAAAACAATTAAAAAATTATTGTTAAGTAGCTCACTATTTATTTATTTTTTATTGCAAAGCTATTATATCTCTTCTTTTTTCTTTTTGCAACGCCCGGCTTTTCAAGTCCTCGGCGGCCTATTCTTTGCACTTTACACAACTTTTGCCAACTCAATTTGTCCACATCTCCCACTTTTTCTTCTTTTTCGAAAATTTTCCATAGATATTCTGCCCATTTTTTCACCTTTTCATCGTCTTTTTTTGGTGATTTAGCTGATTTTTATATTACATTGTGCTGTAACTAGGGCTTATTCCTCCCAGTACACATCTTCGAAATAGAGTATACCGCTGTCGCTGACTTCCACGCCCTGGAGGCCGGAGTCATAAGCTCTCGAGGGAGTCTCACCAGAGGTGGCGATGACGATACTGTCTTTGGTTCCGCCGCTGTCGGTGTTATCGCTGGAAATGTCGCCGCTGTCACTGGAACAACCGGCAAACAAGCCAACCGACATAATGCCGGCCAGCAACAAGCTGATGGCACGCAGTTTCCTCTTTTATTTTTTGACATTGGCCAAACCAAACAAAATGGCCTCTCGATAATTTGCAATTCATTTAATTTTTTGTGTATCTTTTTAATTTATTGCCTTGTTAAGCCCGTATAACGCAGCATATTATACGCATCATCTCGAATTTATTACTAAGATGTGAGCAATTCACAAAGTGAAGTGTTGAAAGTCCCTTACTCCGGCTAAAATTTGTGATAAAAAAAGAGCCCGCGCAATGCACGAGCTCTTTCAAAGCAGTACTTTTTAACTTATTTCCAGCTCACATCTTCGAAGTACAGAGTGCCGCTGGGAGAAACCTCAACACCCTGGAGATTGGCGTTGTAAGCACGGAAGTTGACGGGCTGATACAGGGGAACCTGAGGAGTCAGGGTGTTGATCAGGGAGACGCACTCCTGCAGCACCTTATCTCTCTCGGTGGCATCGATGGTGGCCGAAGCCTTGTCGATCAGAGCATCCACTTCAGGATTGTTCAGACGGGTCTTGTTGGAACCGTTGATGGACTTGGAGTGGAACACACCAACCAGGAAGGAAACCATGTCGCTGGAGGTGTAGTTGCCGATGGAAGCAGTGTAGTTGCCTTCACCTGTGACGGACAGATAGGTGGCCAGGTCCATGCTTTCGATGGTGGCTGTGATGCCCAGGGTGTCCTTCAGGTTGGCCTGAATCACTTCGGCGGCACGCTTCTTGGTGTCGTTGGAGCAGATGATGCTCATTTCGATGGAAGCAGGATCCACACCGGATTCATCCATGTACTTCTTAGCCTGCTCAGCGTCGAAGGAGTTCACATTCTCTTCGCTGGCGCCAGGCATGTTGTTGGGAGCCTGAGAATAGATGGCAGTGCCCATGCCGTTCAGAGCAACGGCGATAACGCTTTCCTTGTCGATGGCGCAGTCCATAGCCTTACGCACATTCACATTGTCCAGGCCGGGCTTTTCGTTGTTCAGCATCATCCAGTTGTGCTCGGTAGCATCGTACTCATAGATAGCCACTTCGTCGTTGCCAGCCAGACGGTCATAGTCCATGGCTTCCACTTCCACGATGAAGTCGATCTCGCCGGCTTCCAGAGCGATGGTACGGGAGGAACCTTCGGGGATGATCTTCCAGGTCATGTGCTTGATGGGAGCTTCGCCGTCAAAATAATCGGCAAAGGCTTCGAATTCCACGCTGTCACCGCGCTTCCATTCCACCAGCTTGTACGGGCCGGAGCCAACGGGATCGGAGGCAAAGTCATGGCCTTCGTCCAGCAGCTTCTTGGGAACGATGGCGTTGCCGTGATGGCACAGGTGGTTCAGCAGAATGGCGGAGGGACCAGGAGTGGTGATTTTGATGGTGTAATCATCCACAGCTTCGATGGTCTCAACGCACTGGTTGTACAGGTTAACTTCGGCGCAGGTCTTGCCATACTCGATGGAAGCAACCACATCTTCGGCCTTCATCTCGTCGCCGTTGTGG
Organism: Intestinimonas sp. MSJ-38; assembly: GCF_018917925.1. Taxonomy (NCBI): domain Bacteria; kingdom Bacillati; phylum Bacillota; class Clostridia; order Eubacteriales; genus Intestinimonas; species Intestinimonas sp. MSJ-38. The sequence goes on from NZ_JAHLPO010000001.1 coordinate 12,911, forward strand.
AACTTAACGCCCTGCTTCAGCTTGAAGACCCATTCGGTCTCACTGGTATTTTCGTAGCTTTCCACCAGGTTGGGCTGGGGATTCATTTCTACATCGGTGTTGAACAGGGTGCTGTAAGTCAGCAGGTTCATGTAGCTGCCGGCTGTAGCGTTGTGGTCATAGGGAGAAAGGGAAGGAGTTTCGCTCATGGTAGCGATAACGATGCTGTCCTTGTTGCCGCCACCGTTGCTCTTCTTGTCGTCGCCGCCACTGCTGTTGCAGCCGGCCAGCAGGCCCAGCATCATGACTGTGGCCAAGAACAGGCTCAGCAGACGCAGTTTTCTGTTTCTCATAATGTTTCACCTCATGTAACATTGTTTGGCGGTCTTTGCCGCCTTCCCGGTTCTCTCCTCCGCGGGCAGGTTCACCGGATGATTGCATTATAAGCGATGTTCATAAAATATTCAATAAAAATTTTAAAATAGCAAGGCGATTTTTGTGCATCTTTTCGTGATATTTCCCTATCTTTGCCATTCTCTTTTGTGCAGAATGCCTCATTTACTTTACTTTGATTCACTAAGCACCTTCGATTTTTTGTATACTTTGCCCTAGGATTTTTCTGGTTTTCGTTGCATTTTTAACAAACTTTGTTGCTTTTCCTGAATTCTCAATTTTCGTTTATAGATTTGTAATTATTGCGCTCTTTTTTCTCTGTCACGCCGATATTTTTTCTTTTTTTCTCCGGAAAGACTACAAAAAATCCCGGGAGAGAAAATCTCCCGGGATTTTTTCATTTGTTCTGTTTGCTCTTTTTTTCAGCTAGCAGTTATTCTTCCCAATAGCAATTCTTGAAATACAGATTGCCAACGGCGTTGATTTCTACGCCCTTCAGCTTGGCATTGTAGGCCCGCAGAGCGATGGGCTGCCACAGCGGAATATGAACACACAGCTCATTCAGGTAAGCGTTCAATTCTTCCATAATTTTCTGACGCTCATCTGCATCCAGTGTTACCATTGCTTCTTGGATCAATTCATCCACCTTCGGATCGGACAACCGAGCCCGGTTGGAGCCACCAATGGATTCACTATGGAACAGGCCTTTACAATAAATCAGCTGATCGGTGGTGTTGTACCCGCCAATACAGGCACTATAATTGCCTTCTGTGGTGGCCGACAAATAAGTCGCCAGATCCATGCTCTCCAAGGAGCATTCGATGCCGATTTTCTTCAGGTCGGCCTGAATCACTTCACCAGCCCGCTTTTTCATATCGTTGGAGCAAATGATGGAGAAATTGATGGTGGAAGGATCCACTCCCGATTCTGCCAGATACTGCTGCGCCTTTTCCACATCATAATCATCGGCGTTCTCTTCCGAACATCCAACCAAATTCATGGGAGTCTGGGCTTTAACAGGAGTGCCCAGATTATTAGCCGCCACAGTAACGACATTTTCCTTATTGATGGCCGCATTGATGGCATGGCGTACCAGTTGGTTGCCCAAAGCGCCATATTCGTGATTCAACTGCAAGTAGTTATAGTCGGTAGCTTCATACTGATAAACTTCGATCTCATCGTTACCTTCCAGACGATCGATGTCCATCTGTTCCACTTCCACGATGAAGTCGATCTCGCCGGCTTCCAGAGCGATGGTACGGGAAGAACCTTCAGGGATGATCTTCCAGATCATATTCTTGATTTTGGGCTCTCCCTCCCAATAATCCTTAAAGGCTTCAAAAGTGAGGCTGTCGCCCATCTTCCACTCTTTGAACACATAGGGGCCGGTGCCGATGGGGTTCTCATTGAAGTTGTTGCCTTCGTCAATGAGCTTTTTGGGAACGATGGCATTGCTGGTACCCGTAAGGTTATCCAGTATAATGGCGCAAGGTTCAAAAGTGGTGATCTTAATGGTTTCGTCGTCCACAATATCCACTTGTTTGATGTTCTCTGTGCTGGTCTTGATCAGCGGGAAATTCTGCGCCCAATCCAAGGAGGCCTTCACATCTTCCACTGTCATTTCTTCACCAGTATGGAATTTGACCCCTTTGCGGATTTTGAATTCCCATTCGGTATCGCTGATGGCTTTATAGCTCTCTGCCAGGCAGGGTTCCGGCTTCATATCCATGCCCCGCCGCAAAAGGCCTTCGTAAGTCAGAAGATTCATATAGCCACCGGCCACAGCATTGTGCTCGTTGTTGGTCAAGGAGGGGGTCTCGCTCATGGTGGCAATGACAATGGTATCCTTGGCACCGCCTTTGGTTTTGCCTTCGTCCTTTTTGCACCCGGCCACGCCGACAAACAATCCTGCCGTCATGGTAAGAAGGGCCAATACACTGACCAAACGCTTTCTTCTGTTACTCATGCCTTTCACCTCTTTCATCATATACGCGATGCCCTCCGCGCCGGAATGTTCTTTCGCAGTGGGCTGGCTGCAAGTGGTATGACTTATTATATGCTGTTCTCCTCTTCTCCCGCAATCCCCCTTCGCAACTTCCGCGCATCTATTTTTATTCAATTTGTCCATTTTATTTTCGAATCAAAAGTCTTTATTAGTATAGCTTCCATAAAGTTTTCTTCGTATCTTTTACACACATTCCTATTTTTTGTGAAATTTATCCTGTATCATTGGGGTATTTTTGCGCGCTTTCACAAGTGTCCCAAATTTATCATTACAATTTTGTGCAGTAAACTACTGCATTTTCTTGCGAATAAAAAAGCCGACGCAGGATTTACTGCGTCGGCTTTTCGGTATTTCAGGAGGCTTCTTATTCGGCCAGGAAGCAGGACACGAAATGGCCCGGGCTGATCTCCTTCAGCTGAGGCTCTTCGCTCCGGCAGCGGTCGGTGGCGTAGTTGCAACGGTTGGCAAAACGGCACACCGGCTTCGGCTCGATGGGGCTGGTAATTTCGCCCTTCAGCAGAATGCGGTCCAGCTGCTTGTGGATGTTGGGCAGCGGAATAGCACTCAGCAGAGCCTGGGTATACGGATGAGTCGGGTTCTTGAACAGCTCATCGGAAGGTGCCTTCTCGATCAGCTTGCCCAGGTACATAACCGCGATATCATCGGAGAAGTGGTTAACAACCGACAGGTCATGGGTGATGAACATATAAGTCAGTCCCATCTGCTCCTGCAGGTCTTCCATCAGGTTCAGAATCTGAGCCTGAATGGACACATCCAGAGCCGATACCGGTTCGTCGCACACGATGAACTTGGGGTTCACGGACAGAGCGCGGGCGATACCGATTCTCTGACGGCGGCCGCCGTCCAGCTCGTGGGGATAAGTGTTGTACAGACGCTCGGCCAGACCTACGATCTCCATCAGCTCCAGAACCTTCTTCTGCAGCTGCTTCTTGTCTGTCACCATCTTGTTCAGCAGCAGGGGCTCGGCGATGGTCTGGCTAATGGTCTTTCTGGGGTTCAGAGAGGAGAACGGATCCTGGAAGATGATCTGCAGATCTTTTCTCTTCTTCCGCATCTCTTCCTTGCTCAGCTTTGCCAGGTCTTCTCCCTCGAACAGCACTTCGCCTCCAGTGGGCTCCAGCAATCTCAGGATGGCGCGGCCTGTGGTGGATTTACCACAGCCGGACTCGCCTACCACACCCAGGGTCTGGCCTTTGTTGATGGTGAAGGTGACGTCGTCCACCGCGTGCAGCATACCTCTCGGCGTGCTGAAGTATTTTTTGAGGCCTTTTACCTCTAACAATGCTTTCTGCTCGCTCATTTCCGGTTCAACATCCCTTCCTTGATATTCTCTTCGTTATACAGATGGCATTCCACATAATGCTCCTCGTTGCGGTATACGCGCTTCGGCTTCTGTGTCTTGCAGATCTCCATAGCGTAATCGCACCGCGGGCAGAATGCGCACCCGGCAGGCAGGTTGCTGGGGTCCGGCATCAGGCCCTTGATGGGCTTCAGGCGCTGCTCTCTGTGATCCAGGTCAGGCAGAGAGTTGAACAAGCCTTCTGTATACGGATGGCGGGTGTAATCGAACACATCCTCCAGAGTGCCATGCTCCACGATCCGACCGGCATAGATGATGGAAACTGTATCACAGATTTCCGCCACGATGCCCAGGTCATGGGTGATCATCAGCATGGAGGTGTTGTACTGCTCTTTCAGGTTCTTCATCATTTCCAGAACCTGTGCCTGGATAGTAACATCCAGAGCGGTGGTGGGTTCGTCGGCGATCAGCAGCGCCGGCGAGCAGGCCAGGGCGATAGCGATAACCACACGCTGCTTCATACCACCGGAGAACTGGTGCGGATACTCCGTACCACGCTCGCCAGGGATACCTACCAGCTCCAGCATCTCCTTCGCCTTCTCTACCGCTTTGGCATGGTTCACATTTTCATGCAGCTCTACCACTTCGGCGATCTGGTCTTCTACGGTCATAACAGGGTCCAGCGAGGTCATCGGGTCCTGGAAGATCATGGACACCTGATTGCCTCTCACCTTTTCCATTTCCTTTTCGCTCTTGGCGAAGATGTCTTCTCCGCCCAGCTTGATTGTGCCGCTGACGATCTTTCCAGGAGGATCGGGGATCAGCCGCAGGATCGACAGACCTGTGGTCGTCTTGCCTGCACCGGTCTCGCCTACCAGGCCCAGGGTTTTGCCCTTCTCGATCTCCAGATCCAGTCCGTTTACGGCCTGGACGATGGCGTCGTCCGTACGGAACTCTACCACCAGATCCTTGATCTCAACAGCAAGGTTCTTCTTGTCACTCATCGCTCTTTTCCTCCTGTCTTACTTCAGTCTGGGATCCAGCGCGTCACGCAGACCGTCGCCCAGCAGGTTCAAGCTCAGGATCGTGATCATGATCATGCACCCGGGGAACATGGTGATGTAGCTGTAATCGCGGATATAGGTTCGGCCGCTGGACAGCATTGCGCCCCATTCCGGACGGGGTGCCTGCACGCCCAGGCCCAGGAAGCTCAGGCCCGCTGTGGACAGGATCACAGAGCCTACATTCAGAGTTGTCTGAACCAGGATCGGGCCCATGCAGTTGGGCAGAACATGGCTCAGGATGATTCTGGCGTTCTTCGCTCCGATGGCTCTCGCCGCCTCGATGTACTCGGAGTCACGCACGGTCAGAACTGCGCCGCGCACGATACGGGAGAAACCAGGCACACTGGAGATCGTCAGAGCGATGATCAGGTTCAGGTTGCTGGCGCCCAAGGCCGCAACGATGGTGATGGCCAACAGGATATTGGGGATAGCCAGCAGGATGTCCATGCAGCGCATGATCACCATGTCCAGCTTGCCGCCGAAGAAGCCGGCCACAGAACCCAGCAGCCCGCCCACGACCAGGGAGAAGCACACAGCCACAAAGCTGATGCCCAGGCTCATACGAGCGCCGTGGAAGATTCTGGACAGAATATCTCTTCCCAGCTCATCTGTACCGAAGGGATGAGAAGCCGAGGGAGACTGCAGTCTCTGGCTGATATCCTGCTTGATTACCACTGTGTCATAGTCGAACAGTACGCCGGCGAAGATCACCATCAGGATCAGCAGGATGACGATCGCCAGACCTACCATGGCGCCCTTGTTCCGTCTCAGGTGACGCCACACATCATACATCTGGCCGTGCTTCTTTGCGCTGCCGGCCTCGGCAGCTGCGGCCGTGTTCTTTTTCTCTTTGCTCATTTGCTCTTACCCCCCGACTTGTACTGGGACTTGATCCGCGGATCCACCATGCCGTACAGAATATCAACCACCAGGTTGACCACGGAGAAGGTGGCGCACACCAGGATGATACATCCCATAACCATGGGGATGTCTCGGCCATTGATGGAGTCCACCATCAGTCGGCCAACACCAGGCCATGCGAAAACGGTCTCTGTCAGCACCGAGCCGCCCAGCATGTAACCGATCTGCAGACCGATAACTGTGATGGTGGGGATCAGCGCGTTCTTCAGTGCGTGCTTACGGATAACAACGCCATAGGCCACGCCCTTGGCGCGCACCGTACGGATGTAGTCCTGACGAATGGTCTCCAGCATGGAGGAACGGGTTGTTCTGGCGATAGATGCCATGTGGTTGAAGCCCAGAGCCACGGCGGGCAGCACGATGCTCTTAATACCCTCACTACCGGAGGAGGGGAACAATCCCAACTTCAGGGAGAACAACAGAATCAGCAGCAGGCCCAGCCAGAAGATAGGCATCGAAACACCGATCAACGCGATAACCATGCTGATGCTGTCAAACAGAGTATTCTGCTTCACAGCGGCCACAACGCCCAGCGGCACAGCCACGACCACAGCCAGAAGCATGGCGCAAGCTGTCAGCTTGATGGTGTTGGGGAAACGGTTAAACACTTCTTCAGACACAGGTCCACGAGTCTTGTAGGAGTCGCCCATGTCGCCCTGCACCAGCTTGATGATGTAGTTGGCATACTGCACCAACACTGGATCGTTCAGGCCCAAGGAGTCCCGCAGCTCTTGAATCTGCTCAGGGGTGGCCTGCTCGCCCAAGATAACCTTCGCCGGATCGCCTGGCGCCAGCTGCAGGATCAGGAACACGAGCAGGGTTACGCCGATCAATACCGGGATCAGCATAATCAGTCTCTTAACAATGAATTTCCACATAAGATCCTCCTGTAATTTTTTTACCCCTGCGTCTCCAACAGAATGCTGCCCTTCCTGTTAGAAACGCATTTGGCAAAAAGTATCCGCAACATGTGGCAAGACACATGCAATGCGTATAAGGAATTCCGCTGCTCCCCGATTATCTGGAGCAACTGTAGTACGATTATATCTTGTCGAAAATATTTTTGCAATAAAAAGTTTATGATTTATTTAATAATTGTTATGCAGTTCTTCTTTTAATGTAGAATTTTTTGGCGTTGTTTTTTGCATATTGCATAAAATTATTCGGCTCCTTCCATTTTTTCACTTTTCTCTTTTGTGTATTTTGTTTATTTGCTCTGCATACTTTTTCAGCATTAGTGATGAATTTGCACATATTTGTTCTCTTTTTGCCTTTTTCCAGCAAAATTTCTTTCATTATCACTCCAAGCTTTTCCCTCTTGACGAAGCGTTTTTTCTTGTTCCACGCTCTCTTTTTTCTGCAAAAACTGACAAAAAGGAACAATAAAAAAGCCGACGCAGGATTTACTGCGTCGGCTTTTCGGTATTTCAGGAGGCTTCTTATTCGGCCAGGAAGCAGGACACGAAATGGCCCGGGCTGATCTCCTTCAGCTGAGGCTCTTCGCTCCGGCAGCGGTCGGTGGCGTAGTTGCAACGGTTGGCAAAACGGCACACCGGCTTCGGCTCGATGGGGCTGGTAATTTCGCCCTTCAGCAGAATGCGGTCCAGCTGCTTGTGGATGTTGGGCAGCGGAATAGCACTCAGCAGAGCCTGGGTATACGGATGAGTCGGGTTCTTGAACAGCTCATCGGAAGGTGCCTTCTCGATCAGCTTGCCCAGGTACATAACCGCGATATCATCGGAGAAGTGGTTAACAACCGACAGGTCATGGGTGATGAACATATAAGTCAGTCCCATCTGCTCCTGCAGGTCTTCCATCAGGTTCAGAATCTGAGCCTGAATGGACACATCCAGAGCCGATACCGGTTCGTCGCACACGATGAACTTGGGGTTCACGGACAGAGCGCGGGCGATACCGATTCTCTGACGGCGGCCGCCGTCCAGCTCGTGGGGATAAGTGTTGTACAGACGCTCGGCCAGACCTACGATCTCCATCAGCTCCAGAACCTTCTTCTGCAGCTGCTTCTTGTCTGTCACCATCTTGTTCAGCAGCAGGGGCTCGGCGATGGTCTGGCTAATGGTCTTTCTGGGGTTCAGAGAGGAGAACGGATCCTGGAAGATGATCTGCAGATCTTTTCTCTTCTTCCGCATCTCTTCCTTGCTCAGCTTTGCCAGGTCTTCTCCCTCGAACAGCACTTCGCCTCCAGTGGGCTCCAGCAATCTCAGGATGGCGCGGCCTGTGGTGGATTTACCACAGCCGGACTCGCCTACCACACCCAGGGTCTGGCCTTTGTTGATGGTGAAGGTGACGTCGTCCACCGCGTGCAGCATACCTCTCGGCGTGCTGAAGTATTTTTTGAGGCCTTTTACCTCTAACAATGCTTTCTGCTCGCTCATTTCCGGTTCAACATCCCTTCCTTGATATTCTCTTCGTTATACAGATGGCATTCCACATAATGCTCCTCGTTGCGGTATACGCGCTTCGGCTTCTGTGTCTTGCAGATCTCCATAGCGTAATCGCACCGCGGGCAGAATGCGCACCCGGCAGGCAGGTTGCTGGGGTCCGGCATCAGGCCCTTGATGGGCTTCAGGCGCTGCTCTCTGTGATCCAGGTCAGGCAGAGAGTTGAACAAGCCTTCTGTATACGGATGGCGGGTGTAATCGAACACATCCTCCAGAGTGCCATGCTCCACGATCCGACCGGCATAGATGATGGAAACTGTATCACAGATTTCCGCCACGATGCCCAGGTCATGGGTGATCATCAGCATGGAGGTGTTGTACTGCTCTTTCAGGTTCTTCATCATTTCCAGAACCTGTGCCTGGATAGTAACATCCAGAGCGGTGGTGGGTTCGTCGGCGATCAGCAGCGCCGGCGAGCAGGCCAGGGCGATAGCGATAACCACACGCTGCTTCATACCACCGGAGAACTGGTGCGGATACTCCGTACCACGCTCGCCAGGGATACCTACCAGCTCCAGCATCTCCTTCGCCTTCTCTACCGCTTTGGCATGGTTCACATTTTCATGCAGCTCTACCACTTCGGCGATCTGGTCTTCTACGGTCATAACAGGGTCCAGCGAGGTCATCGGGTCCTGGAAGATCATGGACACCTGATTGCCTCTCACCTTTTCCATTTCCTTTTCGCTCTTGGCGAAGATGTCTTCTCCGCCCAGCTTGATTGTGCCGCTGACGATCTTTCCAGGAGGATCGGGGATCAGCCGCAGGATCGACAGACCTGTGGTCGTCTTGCCTGCACCGGTCTCGCCTACCAGGCCCAGGGTTTTGCCCTTCTCGATCTCCAGATCCAGTCCGTTTACGGCCTGGACGATGGCGTCGTCCGTACGGAACTCTACCACCAGATCCTTGATCTCAACAGCAAGGTTCTTCTTGTCACTCATCGCTCTTTTCCTCCTGTCTTACTTCAGTCTGGGATCCAGCGCGTCACGCAGACCGTCGCCCAGCAGGTTCAAGCTCAGGATCGTGATCATGATCATGCACCCGGGGAACATGGTGATGTAGCTGTAATCGCGGATATAGGTTCGGCCGCTGGACAGCATTGCGCCCCATTCCGGACGGGGTGCCTGCACGCCCAGGCCCAGGAAGCTCAGGCCCGCTGTGGACAGGATCACAGAGCCTACATTCAGAGTTGTCTGAACCAGGATCGGGCCCATGCAGTTGGGCAGAACATGGCTCAGGATGATTCTGGCGTTCTTCGCTCCGATGGCTCTCGCCGCCTCGATGTACTCGGAGTCACGCACGGTCAGAACTGCGCCGCGCACGATACGGGAGAAACCAGGCACACTGGAGATCGTCAGAGCGATGATCAGGTTCAGGTTGCTGGCGCCCAAGGCCGCAACGATGGTGATGGCCAACAGGATATTGGGGATAGCCAGCAGGATGTCCATGCAGCGCATGATCACCATGTCCAGCTTGCCGCCGAAGAAGCCGGCCACAGAACCCAGCAGCCCGCCCACGACCAGGGAGAAGCACACAGCCACAAAGCTGATGCCCAGGCTCATACGAGCGCCGTGGAAGATTCTGGACAGAATATCTCTTCCCAGCTCATCTGTACCGAAGGGATGAGAAGCCGAGGGAGACTGCAGTCTCTGGCTGATATCCTGCTTGATTACCACTGTGTCATAGTCGAACAGTACGCCGGCGAAGATCACCATCAGGATCAGCAGGATGACGATCGCCAGACCTACCATGGCGCCCTTGTTCCGTCTCAGGTGACGCCACACATCATACATCTGGCCGTGCTTCTTTGCGCTGCCGGCCTCGGCAGCTGCGGCCGTGTTCTTTTTCTCTTTGCTCATTTGCTCTTACCCCCCGACTTGTACTGGGACTTGATCCGCGGATCCACCATGCCGTACAGAATATCAACCACCAGGTTGACCACGGAGAAGGTGGCGCACACCAGGATGATACATCCCATAACCATGGGGATGTCTCGGCCATTGATGGAGTCCACCATCAGTCGGCCAACACCAGGCCATGCGAAAACGGTCTCTGTCAGCACCGAGCCGCCCAGCATGTAACCGATCTGCAGACCGATAACTGTGATGGTGGGGATCAGCGCGTTCTTCAGTGCGTGCTTACGGATAACAACGCCATAGGCCACGCCCTTGGCGCGCACCGTACGGATGTAGTCCTGACGAATGGTCTCCAGCATGGAGGAACGGGTTGTTCTGGCGATAGATGCCATGTGGTTGAAGCCCAGAGCCACGGCGGGCAGCACGATGCTCTTAATACCCTCACTACCGGAGGAGGGGAACAATCCCAACTTCAGGGAGAACAACAAAATCAGCAGCAGGCCCAGCCAGAAGATAGGCATCGAAACACCGATCAACGCGATAACCATGCTGATGCTGTCAAACAGAGTGTTCTGCTTCACAGCGGCCACAACGCCCAGCGGCACAGCCACGACCACAGCCAGAAGCATGGCGCAAGCTGTCAGCTTGATGGTGTTGGGGAAACGGTTAAACACTTCTTCAGACACAGGTCCACGAGTCTTGTAGGAGTCGCCCATGTCGCCCTGCACCAGCTTGATGATGTAGTTGGCATACTGCACCAACACTGGATCGTTCAGGCCCAAGGAGTCCCGCAGCTCTTGAATCTGCTCAGGGGTGGCCTGCTCGCCCAAGATAACCTTCGCCGGATCGCCTGGCGCCAGCTGCAGGATCAGGAACACGAGCAGGGTTACGCCGATCAATACCGGGATCAGCATAATCAGTCTCTTAACAATGAATTTCCACATAAGATCCTCCTGTTTTCTTGCCTCTGCCGCCTGATGCTGAAACGGCTTCGGCTGAATTGGGCCCCATTCCCCGCTTCGAGGCCGCCTTTCGCGGCTGCCGGTCCCAAAGCGGGAAATAGGGCGGCACTGTTCCCGGGCCGTCTGGCCCGGGAACAGCGCGGGGTAACGGAGCTATTTCTCTCTGTCAACTGTGCTTATTCAGCCCAGTAAACATTCTCAAAATAGATGGTGCCGCTGTCGCTGACTTCCACGCCTTCCAGACCAGCCTTGTAAGCTCTCAGAGTCAGGGGCTGATACAGAGGAGCCTGGGAGCACAGCAGATTCAGGCGAGCGGACAGCTTCTCAAAAATGGCAACTCTTTCGTTTTCATCCAAAGTTGTCTTAGCCTGATCGATCAGGGCATCCACTTCGGCGTCACGCAGACGGGTCTTGTTGGAAGCGTTGATGGAGGAGCTGTGATACACGCCTACCACATAGCTCAGCAGGTCGCTGGAGGTGTAGCCGCCGATAGCTGCAGTGTAATCGCCTTCAGCTGTAGCAGACAGATAGGTAGCCAGGTCCATGCTCTCGATTTCGCAGTTGATGCCGATTTCCTTCAGGTTGGCCTGCACCACTTCGCCGGCGCGCTTCTTGGTGTCGTCAGAGCAGATGATGGAGAACTTGACGGAAGCGGGATCCACACCGGATTCTTCCAGATACTGCTTTGCCTTTTCCACATCATAAGTGTCGGCATTTTCATTGGTGGTGCCAGCAAAGTTGCTGGGAGTAGCGGTCCAGGAAGGAGTAGCCAGGCCGTTATAGGCAACGGTGACAACGCTTTCCTTGTCGATGGCGCTGTTGATAGCGTGACGCACATTCTGGTTGTCCAGACCGGGCTTCTCGTTGTTCAGCATCAGCCAGTTGTGGCTGGTGTGCTCAAAGCTGATGACCTTCAGATCGCTGTTTTCCTTCAGACGATCAGCGTCCATGGCTTCCACTTCCACGATAAAATCGATCTCGCCGGCTTCCAAAGCGATGGTACGGGAAGAGCCTTCAGGGATGATCTTCCAGGTCATGTTCTTGATCTTGGGAGCGCCCTTATAAAAGTCTTCGAAAGCTTCGAAGGTCAGGCTGTCGCCGCGCTTCCACTCAACCAGCTTGTACGGGCCGGTGCCGATGGGATCGGTGTTGAAGTCATGCCCTTCGTCGATGAGCTTCTTGGGAACGATGGCGTTGCCGTGATGGCACAGGTTCAGCAGAACCATGGCGTCGGGGCCGTCGGTCTTGATCTCAACAGTGCTGTCATCCACCTTGGAGATGGAGACGAAGTTCTTGTTATAGAGGTTGACTTCGGCGAAGCCCTGGGCCCACTGGAGGGAGGCTACCACATCATCCACTGTCATAGTGTCGCCGTTGTGGAACTTGACGCCTTCCTTGATCTTGAAATGCCAGGTGCTTTCGTCCACATTCTCATAGCTCTCAGCCAGATCGGGCTGGGGCTGCATATCCATATCGGAGCTAAACAGAGTATTGTAGGTCAGTATGTTCATGTAAGAACCAGCCACAGCGTTGTGCTCGGTGGGGGACAGAGAGGGAGTCTCGCCCATGGTGGCGATGACGATGCTGTCCTTCGCGCCGCCGCCCTTACCGGGATCTTTCTTGTCGCCGCTGTCTTTGGAGCAGCCAGCAAAGAGGCCCAGGGACATGACGCCGGCCAGCAATAAGCTGATGGCACGCAAATTCCTCTTTCTCATAATGTTCTCACTCATAATGTTCTCACCTCATAAATTTTTTTACCGGCGGCCGTTCCCGACCGCCGGATAGACCCATAATAGAACCTCAGCACTGTGCACAATTCCGGAAGCTGTGTTCGTGATTTGATTATATATGTTGTAATATTTTATTGCAACCGGAACTTTGGTCCCACATCATAATTACTGGTCATATTCCCCAGTAATGCACAACATTTTCCGCCTTTTTGTGGTGTTATTCAACAATTTTACTTTTTTGATTTGTTTGCAATTTGTTCATTTTTTGGTCATGTTCCACAATGCAGTTTCACCTGTTTTGCAGATTATCCATAAATTTCTTCCCTCTTTGGCCTCTCCCATCCCCGAAGGGGTGTTTTTCCCCGTTTTTTCTGCACTTTGTTTCCTAATTATTAAGTCTCTATTTCTAATATTTTTTGTGAATTTTTCATGCCCAATGCCCTCTTTTTTCTCCAAGCCTTCACTTTTGTGTAATACTTCCTTCATCTTCCCGGCAAACTCCAGACAAAAAGAAGCCCTGCCGCAGCCATCGGCAGGGCTTTTTCTTAATACTCAATATCGGCCTCTTCCAAATCGTACTTTTCCCCGTAAAAGGCGAAGAGCTCCATCAGCTCCCGGCGGCGTTTGGCTCTGCGGCGGGGGCCTCTGGTGCATACCATGGCCACCAGGAAAAGCAGATACAGGGCCACAGCTGCGGCCAGGGTGAGACGATAGGTGGAAAGCACCGTCACCAGTCCGCCCAGACCGGAGACATACACTCCCACGGCCCCCAGCACCTGTTTCCGCTCCACCTGGAAGGTTTCATCCTCCTGGTCAAAGCCCAGGGTGTACCCTTCCACAGTCTCCTCCTTCACCCGGCCAAAGGCCACCTGTCCATCCGAGGTCTGATAGGCGGCCACGCCCCGCTCATGAGGCGTCTCCAGCTCGTTGACCACGGCCAGGCTTCCTTTGGGCAAGGCTGGGTCCATATCCTCCTGGGTCACCGGGACCAGCTGCCGGTACATCCCTTCCGGCAGCAAGCAATCGGCCCGGAAAGCCATGTAAAGGGCCAGGGCCAGCAGCACCACGCTGACGCCCACACCCGTGAGGCACAGCCGCTTTTCCCAGCGGCTCTTTCTTTTTTTCCTTTTCATATCCATCCCATCCTGTATGTCTGCGCGTTTCCTTGTTTTCAGCCTTTCCAGTGTACCACGCCCGGCCTTTTTTGTCCATGCCTCCTCCCGCTACAGCTCGGGAATCAGACCGCTTCCGAACAGCGGATAGGGAAGAAGGAAAGAGGGCAGACCCAGCACGGAAGGCCCCAGGGCCCGGCGGGGATAATAGACCACCAGCCCTTCCGAGGCCAGATAAAAATTCTCCGGGGAAAACCGGGGAGAAAGCAGCCGGGGCCAGTCCACATAGTATTCCTCGGGCTGGCGCTGGCTTTGGCGGGAGACCATTTGCTCCACCTGATGCAAAATGGTCTGGCGGTAGGGGAAGCCTGGACGAAAAAGAGCAGAAAGAGGCACATAGCAGCCCTCTGAAAGAGAAAAGGTGTGACTGACCCGGCTCCGGTCCAGCTCCCGCTCCCCGCGGAACACGAAGGTATCCAGAAAGGCCGAGAAAAAGTCCTCTCCCTGATAAATCACCGTGTATTCCCGGCGCACTTCCACGGGAGAAAAATCCTCCCCCAGCCGGTGGGATGCGCGGCAGGCCAGAGGGTACCACTTCCTGCAAAGTTTTTCCAGGCTCTCCCGGGCCTCTCGGGCATAAAAGGCGGAAATCCAGCCTTCTCCCCCGGGGGCATCCCCCTTTTCCAGCAGAGGATACCGCACCTGACAGCAAAGCACCTTCCTCTTTCCAAAAAAGCCTTCCCGCTGCAAACTCTGTTCCTTCACTTTATTCACCACCTCATGGCCATTTTATGGACCATCAGGGGATTTTGTGCCTGCTTTTCCCTTTTTCATCCCTGAACCATCGCTGTAAGGCTGTCTGTAAAGGGGGCCTGGGCCACTCCTTTTTCGGTGATGATGGCGGAAATCAACGGGGCCGGGGTCACATCAAAGGCGGGGTTATAGGTCTTGACCCCCTGGGGCGCCATGGGCTGCCGGTACCAAAGAGAGGTGATCTCCTCCCCCGGCCGCTCCTCGATGGGAATATCTTTCCCGCTTTCGCAGGAAAGATCCACGGTACTGGTGGGTCCCAGCACATAAAAGGGGATGCCATAGTGCCGGGCCAGTATTGCCAAAGACAATGTGCCGATCTTGTTTGCAGTGTCCCCGTTGCGGGCCACCCGGTCGCACCCCACCAGCACGGCCTGGACTTTTCCCGCCGCCATGAGACTGGCGGCCATGTTGTCACACTGAAGGGTCACATCCACCCCGGCCCGGCAAAGCTCAAAGGCGGTGAGCCGGCCCCCCTGGAGAAGGGGCCGGGTCTCATCGGCATACACATGGAAGCCGTATCCCTCCTGCTGGCCCAGCAAAATGGGCCCCAGGGCCGTGCCCCACCGGGAAGTGGCCAGCTCTCCTGCATTGCAATGGGTCAGAAGTCCCATGCCC
Organism: Intestinimonas sp. MSJ-38; assembly: GCF_018917925.1. Classification (NCBI taxonomy): domain Bacteria; kingdom Bacillati; phylum Bacillota; class Clostridia; order Eubacteriales; genus Intestinimonas; species Intestinimonas sp. MSJ-38. The sequence goes on from NZ_JAHLPO010000001.1 coordinate 28,141, forward strand.
GGCTGCAAAAGGGACAAACCATGGCGGGCAATGCAAAGGTTCTGTTCCTCGTCCTCCTGCAAAATGGAATCGGCTTCCTGCAATAGAGCATCCAGGCGGGCGGATACATCCCACTCATGGGGGCAGGCAGCCAGACATTTTTCCATTCGGGAGAGGGCCCAGGCAAGATTGACCGCTGTGGGACGGGAGGTTTTCAGATAGGCACAGGTCTCCCCCAACACTTTTTCCAGTTCCTGAGGGCTTTGGGGATTTTTCTCCCGGGCCCCCAGACAGGCGCCATAGGCAGCAGCCACCCCGATGGCCGGAGCCCCCCGCACCTGCAAAATGCGGATGGCTGTCCACACCTCCTCCGCCGTTTTCAGCTCCCGGTATTGTACTTCCCCCGGCAAAAGGGTCTGGTCTACAATGCGCAGCGCACCCGCTTCCCGGTCAAACCAGTTGGGCCGCAGTCTGTCCTCCATGGTATTTCCTCCTTTTTCTTTTTCTTTATTATGGAGGGGCCAGGCGGGGAAAGCAAGTTTTCTTTCTTCCTTTTTGTGAATACAATATGGTATACTGTATATAGAGCGAATTTTCATTCAAACCCGAAAAGGAGAACTGCCTATGACCACCGGTTATCTCCGTGAAAAAGACGACATCAAATATTTTATCCTCTTTGCCATGAGCCAGCTCCCCTTCCCTGTGGGCGAGCCGGATCTGCTGGACATCTGTCTCATCGACGACGCCTTCGGCTATTTCGAGTTTTCTGAAGCCTTTGCCGAGCTGCAGAGTACCGGCCATGTGCGCCGCCTGGAGGATGAAGAGGGCAAGGCCGTCTATACCATCACTCCCCTGGGCCGGGAGGCCGCCCAGATCTTCCAGGAGGATCTCCCCATCAGCGTGCGGGACAAAGCCCAGACGGCCGCCGCCCGGGTGGTGCGCAAGATCCGCCGGGATTCCTCCATCACCGCCTTCCACACCCCTGGGGAAAACGGCACTTTCCAGGTGCATCTGGCCATCAGCGATCCCCAGGAAACGGTGCTCTCCATGGATGTGCTGGTGATGAACAGCCGTCAGTGCGCCTTGGTGGAGGAAAATTTCCGCCAGAATGCCGAATCGGTGTACAGCGACATTCTGAAAATCCTGCTGGCTGAAAAATCCTCTGAGGAATAAACAAGAATACAAGGGAGGTCTTTTGATGCGTTCCCGTTTTGTGTCCCTTTGTCTTCTCTTTGCCCTGCTTTCCGGCTGCACCCTTTTGCAAAAAAGCGATCCCCCGCCGGAAAAGACCCAGGAGAAAACCGCTCCGGCCCCCACAGAAGAACCCGAAGGGCCGGAGCCGGAAGTTCCCCAGGGTCCCCTCAATCCCCTCACCGGACTGGAAACCGGCATGACGGAAAACAGTGTTTCCCAAAAGCCGGTGGGCGTGATGATCAGCAACAGTTCCAATAGCCTGCCTCAGTGGGGTATCTCCCAGGCCGATGTGATCTTTGAAATGATCGCCGAAGGGCGGATTACCCGGTTTCTGGCTCTGTTCCAGGACCCTTCCTCTGTGGAGGCCCTGGGCTCGGTGCGTTCGGCCCGGCCCTATTTCATCGACATGGCCCGAGGCTTTGACGCCCTGTACCTCCATTTCGGCGGCAGTGTGCCCGCCTATGAAAAGATCGCCCGGGAGCGAAAAGAGGGCCTCATCGCCATGGACGGCATCCGGGACGGCTGGGAAGGCAGCCTGTTCGTCCGTGACCCCAGCCGCCGGAAGGAACTAGGATTGGAGCACAGCGTCATCACCAGCGGCGAGCGGATCGATCAGGCGCTGAGCACTTTGGATCAGGATCTGTCCCGCGGCACCGACGCCTCTTTCTTCTCTTTCTCCCAGGAACACAGCGCCAAAAATGGGGCCAGCGCCCAGCGGGTGCAGGTGACCTTCTCCAAAAACCACAAGCCCTATTTTGAATACGATCCTGAGCGTGGTGTCTATCTGCGGTATCAATACGGAAAGCCCCAGATGGACGCCTGGTACGATACCCAGCTGGCTTTTGAAAATGTGTTCGTTTTGCGGATGCCTCTCACCGATGTGCCGGGGAGCGAGCTGCACCTGGTGGAAGTGGACACCACCGGCGAGGGCCAGGGCTTTTATTGCAGCGAGGGCCGGTTCGTGCCCATCACCTGGAAAAAGGCCGGAAGCGCCTCTTCCCTGGAGCTGCTCGATGAAAAGGGAAATCCCCTGCAGGTGCGCCCGGGGCGCTCCTTTTTCTCGGTGGTCACCGAGACCGACGACATTATCATTGAATAAAAGCAAACACCGTTCCCAGGATCTTGGGAACGGTGAGCGTGTCGAAAAAGTGGCTTAGGCCACTTTTTCGAGTTTTTGCAAGGGGCTGTATGCACGCCTTTGGCGCACACTTGCCCCTTGAGAAGTGCAAAAAGCCACGCACAGGTCGCGGCTTTTTGCGGATTTATAGGGGTAGGGCGGACGACCCTTTTCGTTATATAGGTTTTTCGACAGTCTGACCGTTCCCAGGATTTTGGGAACGGTGTTTTGTTATTTTTCCTCCGGAGAAGGCTGAGGCTCTCCCTCTTCCTGGGTTTCTTCTGTTTCTGTTGCTTCCGTTTTTTCTGTCTCTGCCATCTCCTCCGGCGCCGAAAGCTCTTCCATCCCCTCCGGGATGACCGGCGCCTTCCGACGGGGCCACAGCATGGGAGCCGGACCCAAAAGGAGCACCATGGCCATGAGGAAGATGTAGACCTCCCCCACCCACACTCCATGGGGCTGGAGAATGGCGGTGCCGAACACCGTGAGGAAGTGAGCCAGCGCAGCCAGCAGCACCGGCTTCATGCTGCGGCGGCGGAGGCCATGGAACACAAGGCCGGTGAGGACGATCTGGATGATAGTATAGAAAATCCGCTCCACGCCTCCGGCGGCAAACTCCAGGGCCGGGGTGCCGGTGAGCACCTGATAGACCTGCACCGCCGCTTCCTGGCCGAATACTTCACTATAATTGGACAGGCCATTCTGATTGAGGGCAAAGGCCAGCATCAGATTGCCAAAATAGCTGAGGCCCATGAGGAAAAAGGTTTCGGCAATGCTGTGGCCCAGACCATAGCCGATGCTGTCGGAGGGGGTGATGCTCCGCCCTTTCCGCCCCAGCACCAGCCGTCCCCCCAGAAACCGGGCGGCCGTTTCAAAAAAGGCGGTGGTGATGGCCATAAGCAGTGCATTGCCCACCAGACTATAGGCAAAAGACTGTACCGCCGGGATCTTATAAATCAGCCACAGCACCGGCAGACGGAACAGCGCCTGGAGCACCGCATAGAAGAAAAAGCCGGTAATCAGACTGCGCCAGGAGAGCCTCCCGGCAGCACACAGAACCACCGCTCCGATGATGGGCAGAAAAAAGGCCGCCGTCAAGGTGAAGATCATCGCCAGGATGGAGCCTACGCTTACCATTTATTCCATTCCTCCTTCTGCGGCCAGGCCGCCCATGGATCTGCACATGGTTTTTAGTGTACCGCCATGCAAAGGCCCTGTCAACGGCCATGGGCCATTCTTCACAACTTGTTTTCACCTCCTGCCCCATTTCGCCAAAAAAGTCCCCCTTTCTTCCCGCTTCCCACCCCTCCCATCCTGGAACTGGAAAACTTTCTTGTGGAACTTCGTTCCATATGCTATACTTTGCCTGGAAATTTTATTTCGCAAGACATGAAAAACAGAAAGAATGAACAAGATGAAGAAAAGTTGGATCGCCCTATTGCTGGCGGCGCTGACCACGGCTTCCCCGGCTTTGCCGGCGTCGGCCGCCTCGCTTCCCCAGCCCCAGGCCGCAGCGGAGACCCGGGCTCAGGTGGCGGAATACGGCTCCCGTCCCTTCCGGGAAGGACTGAAGCCGGTGCTGGTGGACGGTGTGTGGATGTATATGGACCAGCAGTCCAATATCGTGGACCTGAACCGGGGCCGCTTCTCCTATGTATACGACTTTTTTGATGGGCTGGCCGCTGTCATCGACAAGAACACCGGCAAGGCGGGCTACATCGACAAAACCGGCGCCCTCACCAACAGCTAGCCTTTACCCAGGCCATCACCCGGGAGCAGTTTGCCCAGCTGATTGTCAACCTCACTGAAAAGGCCCTGGGCAAGGAACTTGCACAGGCCCCCTCGGACACATTCAGCGACACTTCCAGCCCGGCCATTCTGAAAGCCTACCAGGCCGGCATCATCACCGGCATGGGCGACGGAACATTCGAGCCCAAGACCACCACCAACCGGGAACAGATCGCCACCATGATCTACCGGGCGGTGCAGTACATGGAAAAAGAGACCGGCAAGGCGCTGACTCCCGCGGCCGGCTCGGCGGAGGCCTTCCAGAACAAAGCCCAGATCTCCGATTGGGCCGTAGAAGGGGTGGGTAAACTGGCCGCCAACGCCATCATGAACGGCACCTCCCAATCTACCGCTTCTCCCAAGCAGTCCTGCACAGTGGAACAGAGCATCCTGCTGCTCTACCGTCTCTATCAGAAAGTCTGATTTTTCCAACACACGCAAAAAGGCCCGGCTTTTTTCGCCGGGCCTTTTCTTTGCATTTCTGGCCTGTTCCCGCAGGGCCTGCGCCCATAGGGGTCCCCAGGCCTTGTTTTTTTGTTTTCCCACGGGGTACACAAAGAGTATCTGCAAGGAAAACCTATTTATGCTCTTCCAAAAATTTTTCCACATTCTCTGTCACTTTCTGGCTCAGGCGCTGGGTACACTGGATACCCGAGCCGGAATACCTGGGCGTATAGAGCACCTGGGGCAGGTCTGCCAGCTCCTCATGGCAGCCGGTCATGCCGGTCTCATCGCAGATATAATAGTTCTGCCGGCTTGCCTCCAGCCATTTTTTCAGCGCAGACACATCGAAAGAGGGGCCAATGGCGGTGTTCAGCAGGATCTTTCCATTTCCCATCTGCTCAAACTCCTTTTCATGGAGTAAAATGGTGTTTTTGTTCAGATGGGTGGAGATGATCTCGCATTTTTCCAGAAGCTCCGGCAGCGGGAGATAGACAAAGCCCTTCTCTTCCTGTTCCGGTTTTCTGGTGCGGCTGTAATAATAGACCTCCGCCCCGAAAAACTGAAGGGCATCGGCCATGAGGATGCCGGTGGTGCCCAGACCCACAATACCGCATTTCACGCCGGTCAGCTCGGTGGAGCGCTCCTTCCACTGATGCTCCCCGAAACCATGGAGCAGATCCACCAAGCGGCTGATGCCAAACTCGGTGACGCCCGGGTCGCCATAATCCCGGATGCCGGTGACGGCGATGCCCTTTTCCCGGCAGCAGGGAATATCCACATTGGCGCTTTGCTCATCGTACAGGCTACAGCACATTCCGATATACCGCACATTGGGACAGGCCTCTATCACCGCCCGGGGAATGAGGGTGGTAAAGGATACCAGAACCCCGTCGGCGTCTCCGATGCGGCGGATCACTTCTTCCGGGCTTTGGGGAATGTCCTCATAGGCCACATACTCCCGGCACAGGGTTTTCAGCTTTTCCACATGCTCTTCGTCCACTCCGATGGGCTCGATGGCCACCAGTTTTTCAAACATGACTTCTGCCTCCTTTTTCCTTGGTTCTGACTGCATGATAGCACCCTTTTCCTTTTTTGAAAACCCCGCTTTTTTTCCTTCGGAATTTTTCCGGCCGGTGGAAAAAGGAAAGGGGGTGTGCTATCATTTTTTCAGAGAGGTGATATTTTATGGATCGCATCGATCTGAACTGTGACCTGGGCGAAAGCTTTGGTGCCTACCGCATTGGACTGGATGAAGAAGTGGTTCCCCATGTGACCTCGGTGAACATCGCCTGCGGCTGGCACGCCGGTGATCCCCTGGTGATGGAGAAAACCGTGGCCATGGCCAAACAGCATCATGTGGCCGTGGGAGCTCACCCGGGCTTTCCCGATCTGCTGGGCTTCGGCCGCCGGGAGATCAAGGCTTCCCCCGACGAGGTCTATGCCTATGTAAAATACCAGCTGGGAGCGCTCTATGCCTTTGCCCACTCCCAGGGTCTGGAAGTGCAGCACATGAAGGCCCACGGCAGCCTTTATAACATGGCGGGCAAGGATATCCGGCTGGCTGAGGCCATGTGCCGGGCCTGCCGGGATTTCGATTCCCAGCTGATCATTCTGGCTCTGGCGGGCAGCCAGATGGAGCAGGCCGCAAAAGAAATGGGCGTGCCCTGCGCCCGGGAATTTTTCGCCGACCGGGCCTATGCCCCTGACGGCAGCCTGGCTCCCCGCAGTCAGCCGGGCGCCGTGATCCACGACACCCAGGTGGCCCTAGATCGGGTGGTGCGCATGATCAAGGAAGGCAAGGTGCAGGCCACAAACGGGGAAGATATCCCGGTGCAGTGCGACAGCATCTGCGTCCATGGAGACAACGAAAGCGCCATTGCCTTTGTCACCGCCATCCGCAGCCGCCTTGCGGAAGAGGGCATCACCTGCCAGAGCTTCGGCTCCTTTGTGAGGTAAAGCCATGGAAAATGTGCGTTTTCTCCCCTGCGGCGATCAGGCCGTCACGGTGGAATGGGGAAGCACCATCGACGAGCATATCAACCGGCAGGTTCACGCCTTTGCCCGGAAGGTGGAGGCGCTTTCCCACCCGGCCATCACAGAAGTGGTACCCACTTACCGCTCGGCCACCGTCCACTACCGGCCGGAGGTGCTCTCCTATGAAGAGCTGAAACATCTGCTCGCTCCCCTGGCCCAGGGAAGCGCAGAGGAAGCGGAAGAACTTCCGGTGGTGGAAATCCCGGTGTGCTACGGCGGGGAATATGGCCCGGATCTCCTGGAAGTGGCCCAGCGTTGCTCTCTGACGCCGGAAGAGGTCATCGCCCGGCACACCGCCCCCACATACCGGATCTATATGCTGGGCTTCACCCCCGGCTTTCCCTATCTGGGAGGCATGGACCCCTCCATCGCCGCTCCCCGGCGGAAGGAGCCCCGTATTCACATCCCGGCCGGCTCGGTGGGCATTGCGGGCGAACAAACCGGGGTTTATCCCATCGTCTCCCCTGGCGGCTGGCAGCTCATCGGCCGCACTCCCCTGCGCCTGTTCGACCCCCAGAAAGAACAGCCCATTTTGCTGTCCGCCGGTGCAGGCATCCGCTTCGTGCCCATTGATGAAGAGGCCTTCCGCAAAATGGAAGAGAAGGAGGGGGGAAGAGCATGATTACTGTATTGCAGCCCGGCCTGCTCACCACCTTGCAGGATGAAGGACGCCTGGGCTATCAGAAATACGGGGTACCCGTGGCCGGGGCCATGGACAGCCTAGCCCTCCACACCGCAAACCTGCTGGCGGGAAACGACATGGGAGAGGCCTGCCTGGAGATCACCGGCCTGGGACCCACGCTGCGCTTTGAAACCCCGGTGGCCTTTGCCCTCTCCGGCAGGGAATTTGCTCCCACCCTGGACGGTAAGCCCTTGAAATGAACCGGGCCTATTCTGCCCCAAAAGGCAGCGTTTTGCAGGTGGGCGCCTGCAAAAAGGGATTCCGGTGCTATCTTGCGGTAAACGGCGGCTTTGATGTGCCCCTTGTGATGAACAGCCGCTCCACCTATCTGAAAGGCGCTTTCGGCGGCTTTGAGGGGCGGGCCATTCAGAAGGGAGACACGCTGCCTTTGCGGGAGCCCCAGTTCTGGCTGAATGCCATGGACAAGAGAAGTGCCTCCTATCCTTTGCCGGAGGGTGTGCCGGTGATCCATGTGATCATGGGCCCCCAGGATGATTGCTTCTCTCCCCGGGGAAAGCGGACCTTCCTCCAGAAGGAATACACCCTGGGACAAAGCTGTGACCGGATGGGCTACCGCCTGGAAGGCCCGGCCATTGAGCGGAGTGAAGGCTTTAACGGCAACATCCTCTCCGACGGCGTAGCCATGGGCTCGGTGCAGGTGCCCGACGGCACCCCGCTGATCATGATGGCCGACCGGCAGACCACCGGCGGCTATGGAAAGATCGCCACCGTGGCCTCCTTTGATCTGCCGGTGCTGGCCCAGTGCCGCCCGGGAGACAAAATCACCTTTACCGCTGTGACAGTGGAGGCGGCCCACCAGGAAATGGCCAGACGCCGCCGGGCGCTTTTCGCCCTCCGGGACGCTCTGGAGATGCCTCCCGGCCTGTGGTAAGGGAGCCGGCCTGGTAAAGTGCCCAATGGAAAGGGAGAATTTTTGTTCATTGCACCATTGACTTACACCCCGCTCCAAGCGGTAAAATAATAAATAGTTTTGTAACATTATTCAATGTTGCGATCGATCAAGCAAAAAGCGATGGAGCCGGGCGGCGCAGGGCCGCCTGGTTCATTGCGGGAAAGGAAGAACGGCATGCAGCAAAAATCCCGATCCAACCATATGTTCCTGTTTTTTGTGGTGCTCTCCGCCTTTTTCGTGGCGGCCAGCTTCGCCCACCCAGTGACCCCCACCCTCATCAAGGAATATGATCTGAACGATTATATGTTCGGTGTGGCGCTGGCGGCTATGCAGACCACAAACTTCCTCTTTTCCCCCTTCTGGGGCAAGCTCAACAACTACATCTCCAGCCGCCAGGCCATGCTGGTCTGTGGCATCGGTTACGCCGTGGGACAGGCTCTCTTCGGCCTGGCCCGCACCGAGGCCATGGTGATCTTCGCCCGGGCCTTCGCCGGTTTCTTCACCGGCGGCGCCTTCGTCAGCTTCCTCACCTATGTGGTCAACACCTCCTCCGACAATGATCGGGGCAAAAACCTGACCATTTCCGCCACCATCCAAAGCGTGGCCGGGGCTTTCGGCTATTTTGTGGGCGGATTTCTGGGAGAGATCGGCCTGGGCGTCACCTTTGCCGCCCAATCCATCTGCCTGGCCACCTGCGGCGTGCTCTTCTTCTTTTTCTGCAAGGACGACCGGAAGGTGGACATGGGCAAATTGCAGATGGGCGATCTGATCCACGACGCCAACCCCTTCGCCGCCTTTATCCAGAGCCGTCAGTTCATGTCGGTCCTCTTTGCCGTGCTCTTCACCGTCACCGTTTTGCAGAATGTGGGCTACAACGCCTTTGAACAGTGCTTCAACTACTTTATCAAAGACGAGTTCGGCCTGACCTCCAAATACAACGGCCTGATCAAAGGCGTTATCGGCTTTGTGTCCCTCACAGCCAACGCCACCATCTGTATGTGGATGATCCGCCGCACCAATGTGCGCCGCTCGGTGATCTATGTGCTCATGGCCTGCACCCTCACCAGCCTGGGCGTGGTGTTCTCCAACGCCGTGGTACCCTTTATGACGGTGAGTGTTCTGTTCTATGCCTTCAATGCCGTATCCATTCCCCTGCTGCAGGATATGGTGGCAAAGCGTGCCCACAACGGCAAGGACTCTAACCTGATCATGGGCTTTTACAACGCCACCAAATCCTTGGGCGGCATCATCGGTTCGCTGTCTGCCGGTTTCCTCTACACCGTCAATTCCAAGCTGACTTTTGTGGTCACCGCCGTGGTGTTCTTCGGCGCTGTGATCTTCTCCACCATCTATTCCAAGATGAAAGAACCCGCAGAAAACCCGGAGCAGGCTCCGGCTTCCTCCCGCTGAGTTTTGTTCCCTGGGGCGGCCTGGTGTGTCCCGGCCGCCTCTCTTTTTGTCCATCTGAAAGGAGTTTTCCCCTGCCATGAAAAAATCATCCCCACCGCCTATGATCTTTTTCTTCCTGGTGCTCATCCTCTATAGCCTGGCGGCCAATTTCGCCCACCCGGTGACTCCCACCCTCATCAAGGTCTATCACCTCAGCGATTATATGTTCGGCGTGGCCTTCGCCGCCATGCAGACCACAAACTTCCTCTTTTCCCCCTTCTGGGGCAAGTTGTCCGGCTATATCTCCAGCCGTATGACCCTGCTCATCTGCGGCTGCGGTTATGCCTGCGGCCAGCTGCTCTTCTTCATGGCCCACACCGAAGGGCTGATCATCGCCGCCCGGTGCATTTCCGGCTTCTTCATCAGCGGCGCTTCGGTGGCCTGCCTGATCTATGTGGTCAACACCTCCTCCGATATGGAGCGGGGCCGCAATCTCACCATTCTGGCCACCATCCAGAGCGTGGCTTCTGCCTTCGGCTACCTGATCGGTGGATTTCTGGGCGAGTTCTCCCTGGGGGCCGCCTTCCTGCCCCAGGTCTTTTGTCTGGCTTCCAGTGGCCTGCTCTTCTTCCTGTTCTGCCGGGACGACCGGCGGCCGGAGATCGCTTCCCAGCCCCTCACCCGCAGCACCCTGGTACGGGATGCCAATCCCTTTGCCGCCTTTATGCAAAGCCGCCAGTTTATGACGGCCCTCTTTGCCATTTTGTTCACCGTCACGGCGCTGCAAAACCTGGGCTATACCGCCTATGACCAGTGCTTCAACTATTTCATCAAAGACCAGTTCGGCTTCACCTCGGCCTACAACGGAGCCATCAAGGGTGTCATCGGCTTTATCTCCCTGGTGGCCAACGCCACCATCTGCATGTCCATCATCCGCCGGGGCAAGGTCAACCGGTCGGTGGCCTATGTGCTGTCGGCCTGCACCCTGACCATTTTTGCCGTGCTCTTCCTGGATGAAATGCGCATTCCCTTCCTTATCGTCAATGTGGTGTTTTACGCCTTTAACGCCGTGTCCATCCCCCTGTTGCAGGACATGGTGGCCAAAAAGGCCGAGGGCAGCGACTCTAACCTGGTGATGGGCTTCTACAACGCCACAAAGTCCCTGGGCGGCATCATCGGCTCCCTTGCGGCCGGATTCCTCTATGCCAAGGGCGCCAGCCTGTCCTTCGTCGTTGCCGGCATCGTCTTGCTGCTAGCCACCGGCTTTGCCTTTGTCTATCAGCGGAAAACAGCTCCCTCGCCCCTGTCTACCCGCCGCTGAGTTTTCTGTTTCCCCATTCCCTGCGTGAAAGGAAGTCTTTCCCATGAGTCAAAATTCCTCCCGCCAGCTGCTGCGGGTCTATGCCATCTGCCTGCTGGGCACCTTTGCCGGCTCCTTCATTTCCCCCATTCTCCGCCTGCTGGTGGATCTGGGGGTGGATTCGGCGGTGATCACCTTCTACCGGATGCTCTTTGTCGGCCTGCTGCTGGTGCCTCTGCTCCTGTCCCGGAAGGAGAGCCGGCAAAACCTGCGCTCCATTTCCCCCAAGGTTTTGGTGGGGGTTATCGCCTATGCCCTGTGCCGCTGTGCCGGTCTTCTGTTCTGGGCCGAGGCCATGGCGAAAGGGGCCAGCGCTTTTGTGGCCAACACCCTGGGCAATTCCTCGGCGGTGTTCGTGGTGCTCTTTTCCTTCCTCTTTTTGAAGGAAAAGACCTCCCTCCGCTCCCTGGCGGGCATCGGCGTGTGCCTCATCGGCGTGATGGTCATCGGCTCGGACAACCTGGGAGAAAGCTCGGCTTTTCTGGCCGTGCTCTTCATCCTGCTGTCCTCCCTGTTCAATGCAGGCAACACCGTGCTGGGCAGAGCGGTGCGCCGCACCCTGGATCTCCTGCCCCTGCTGGCCATGGAGTATTCCATCGGCGCTTTGTGCACCGGTATCTATGCCGCTTCCAAAGGTGCTGATTTCCACCTGCCCCCGCTGGCCATCCTCTATCTGATCCTGCTGGCCTGGGTGTGCACCCTGATGGCCCTGTCCATCCCCATCTGGGCTCTGCGCTATGCCCGCCCGGCCTCGGTGTCGGTAATCAACCTGGCGGGGCCGGTGTTCACCGTATTCACCGGCTTCTTCCTCCTGGGAGAGGTGCCTACTCTGCCCATGTACATCGGTGCGGCCATTATGATATTGGGCCTGGGTTATTATGTGTTCAACGAACAGAAAGAAGCCCTGCGGGTCAAGCACTAAACTGCATTTACGGTATAAAAAAATCCCCGGGAAACCGGGGATTTTTTCTATATGTACCAAGTTTTACAGCTGGTTGTGATAAACTTCGCCGTCGATCATGGTGAAGACGCACTTGGTCATGTTGCTGAAGGGATGGCCGTCGAAGATGACCACATCGGCGTCCTTGCCGGCTTCCAGAGAACCCACTTTGTCCTCGATGCCCAGGAGCTTGGCCGGGTTGACGGTGACGCCCTTGAAGGCTTCCTTCTCGTCCAAGCCGTAGGAGATGCACACACCGATGTCTCTTCTCAGCCACTTGGTCTCAGAGGAGGTGTCGGCGGTGAGGCACACCAGACAGCCGGCGTCGATCAGAGTCTGAGCGTTTTCCGGCTTGGTATTCCACAGCTCCATCTTGGCGGGAGGCAGCAGCAGAGGACCGACCACGCAGCGCACCTGCTTTTTGCCCAGATAATCGGCGATCAGATGGCCTTCGGTGGCGTGCTCGATGGTGTAGTCCAGGTTGAACTCCTCGGCCACACGGATGGCGGTGCAGATGTCATCGGCCCGATGGGCATGGATGCGGCAGCGCATCTCGCCCCGAACCACCGGCACCAGAGCTTCCAGCTCAAAGTCGTATTTGCCGATCTTGGTGCGGTCGTCGCCCACAGCCAGCAGACGGTCGGAATAGTTCTTGGCATTGGCCAGAGCTTCCCGCCACACGCCGGCATTGCCCATACGGGTCATGGGGGACTTATCCCGGGGGCCATAGTTGGTCTTGGCATTTTCGCCCAGAGCCATCTTCATGGCTTCGGTGCCGGGGATGATCATCTCATCGGCCACCTTGCCCCGCAGCTTGAAGGCCACGCCGGTGCCGCCGATCAGGTTGCCCGAGCCAGGGCCGGTGTAGCAGGTGGTGAAGCCCGCTTCCCGCACAGGCACGATGGCATAGTCAAAGGGGTTGAGGGCGTCCAGACCACGCAGATGGGACTGGATGGGGCCGCTCATCTCGTTGCCGTCGTTGCGGGTACGATGCCAGTTGGGCTCGTTGAAAGTGGAAATATGGGTATGGGCGTCGATCAGGCCAGGAGTCACCCATTTGCCGGTGGCGTCCACGATTTCGGCGTCGGCGGGAACCTCTACCTGCTGGCCCACCGCCTTGATCTGGCCGCCCTCCACCAAAACGGTGGCGTTGTCCAGGAAGCTGCCGTCGGGCTGGAGTACTTTGCCGTTTTTGATCGCGATCATCTTGTGTCACTCTCCTTTTCATTCTGCCGGGGCTTGCCCCGGTATTTTTCATTATACCACAAAGCGAAGCGAAGTGGTATAATGGCCGTGTTTTCGGTTGTCCCGTTTATGGGACGAGAAAACGGCCGTGAAATCGGTATCATAACCGCTCTGTGGTTATGATACCACAAAGCGAAGCGAAGTGGTATATTGGCCGTGTTTTCGGTTGTCCCGTTTTCGGGACGAGAAAACGGCCGTGAAATCGGTATCATAACCGCTCTGTGGTTATGATACCACAAAAAATCCTGGCGTGGCTCCTCTTTTCTTGTGTTTTTCCCCGGAAGAAGCTATACTGGTGTTATCCATCTTGAGAAAGGAAGATGCCTTTATGATCCGCCGGAAAGAACAGATGCGCACATCGGAAAAGCCCAACCTGCGGGGTGGGGAGGGCGTGATCCACGCCTATGACCTGCTTGAGGCCCCGGAGATGCGGGAAAAGCTGAAGCTGTGCTCCATTCTGACCATTGAGCCGGGCTGCTCCATCGGCGAGCATCCTCACGGCCCGGACGCCGAGTTCTATTATCTGCTGGAAGGGGAGCTGGAGGTCACAGACAACGGGGAAAAGACCACCTTCCATCCCGGCGATGCCATGTTCACCGCCTGCGGCGAGACCCACAGCGCCAGAAACAACACCCAGAAGGACGCAAAGCTTCTGGCCATCGTCATCGCCTAGGTCCGGTGTCCGCACGGCCATAGTCCGGTGTCCGGACAGCCATACTACGAAGCTGGGTGTGGGAAAGGGCCTGAGTGATTATCCCGGGGCCTGCCACAGTTTAATAGAAAAAGCGGCCTTTTGGCCGCTTTTTCTATTATTTCTATTTCAAATCGATGTCCAGGATCTTCAAAAAGGCTTCCGCCATTTCCTGTGAGCCTGCTCCCGCTTCCAGCTGGGCCAGGCGGACACATTCTTCCAGTGTACGCTCCCCATCCACGGCAAAGAGCAGCAGGGTCTCAAAGAGCATGGCATCGGGGCAGCCTTTCCTGTACTGCTCCTCATAGACTTTGTAGGCCTGTTTCTTCTCTTCGTCCTCCCGGGGCATATCCTCCAGGTGAATGATGGGCCCCTTCAAGGTGCGCTGGGGCACTTTTCCCGCCTTTTTCTTCGGGAGTGGAGGATTGCCCAGTGCTTCCAGAGTTTCTTCCATGGCCCGACGCAGGCTTTCCTCTGTCCGCAGGCCCGCTTCTTTGGCCGCCGGGCACAACCGGATGGCGTCCTCACAGCCCCGCACATAGAACTGGGTGATGGCTCTGGCCTTTTCGCCCAGAGTGGTTTTGTCCTCGCCTATCAGGCAGGCATCGCCCAGCCGTTCCATCTCTTCCCCATGGCGTCCTTTCAGCCGCCACAAGGTACGCCCCGCCTCTTCTTCCCCGAAATTGGCCAGGGAATAGGCAAAGCCTGCGGCAATGCACAGGGAGTTGTGGAGCATCTGGGGATCCACCTGCTCCGGTGTGTCCCCACTGGTATGATAATAAAGATCCGGCCACTGGCCCAGCATGGGACAAGGGATACCCACCAAAGGATCGGAAAGGATCATGTGGTCGCTGCCCGGGACAAAGGGGCCGATGTGGCTGTTGAACAGCGGGGCCATGTTCCCTTGTTTCAGCACTTCACACTGGCTCTTCACCTGACGCAGCACCACATCGCTGAGAGCGGTGACCAGAGGGGAAGAACTCCAGGGCTGATCCGACAGGGTAAGAGGCCCATAGCCCCGGCTCTGCCGTCCGCCCACCATGTCCAGATTGATGGCTCCCACAATACGGGAAAGCTCCCCTTCCCGCTGGCAGAGATAGGGATAGGTGCCGCTGAATTCGGGCACCAGGCACACCCGGATGCCCCGCCGGAGCGGGGGAAGCTCTCCTCGCTCCAGCAGCTCATGGAGGGTGCGCAGCAGCTCCATGGCCACGGCGCAGCCGCTGGCGTTGTCATTGGCCGAGGGCCGGGGATGGCACAGATGGGCCAGCACCAGCACCTCTTCCTCGGTCTCGCCGGGGAGGAATGCCTCCACCACTTCCAGCTCACCGGGATACAATCTGGTATCCATTTTGCACAGGGCCTGGGGATATTTTCCCTCTTCTCTCATTTCCCGGCAGAGCCCCGCCAGGGCATCTCCCTGGCGGGGCGTGAGGACAAAGCCGAAGATGTGAGGTTCTTTTTCCCAGTCCTTCCACCAGAAGGAGGTATAATTGCGGATGTCATACAGATCCTCCCGACTACGCACCCCCGGCACTTCCCGCAGATAGTCGGTGACAAAGCCCACCGCCCCTTTTTCGGTGAAGGCCCAGTCCATATAGGCCGCAAAAGGCTCCCGGAGGAAAAGCAGCTTGCCCTGAAGGTCCACGCCTTCATAATCCTCTTTCCGGCTGCCCTTATCCATAAGGACGATGTCCAGCGGCTGGCTGGAATAATCACAGGGGCCGCTCTTCTGCATCACCGAGGTGGCGCAGGTGTCAAAATCTGCCAGACGCTGCCGGCCCTTTTCCGTCAACAGATCCAGCCAGCCTCCCTTGCAGTCCCACTCCAGGAAGGAGCGCTGGCCCCAATACCAGTGCTTTTCGTCAAAGGGATAGGAAATCACCCGGGCGCATATCCCCTGGCTCTCCAGCACCTGCTGGCAGTGGTGGGCCGCCTGACGCAGGCCGGTGGAGCACTGGATGCGGTGGAAGGATGCAATCTCCCGCACCCGTTGATGGGCCCGCTCCCCGCTGCCGAAGGAGCTGATCTTTTCCAGATATTCTTTCACTGTGGTTCCCTCCTTGCTCTTGATGAAAAAGGCCCGGCTTGCTCCGGGCCTTTTTGATTATTTCTGATAGTATTTGATAAGGGCCTGGGTGCCGTCGTTATCCAGCCCCATCCGGCTCATTTCCTCATACATCTTCAAAACAGAATCCAGCATGGAAAGCTCCACGCCCCATTTGCCGGCTTCTTCCTCGATGATCTTCATATCCTTGATGAAGTGCTTGACGAAAAAGCCGGGGGCCAGATCCCCCTTCAGCACCCGGGGAGCCATGTTGCTCAGCTGCCAGCTGCCGGCCGCACCGGCGCCGATGGCGGTCAGCATCTTCTCCGGCTCCAGACCGGCCTTCTGGGCATAGACCAGGGCTTCGGTATAAGCCGCGGTGGCGCCGGCCACAGCGATCTGATTGGCCGCCTTGGTGTGCTGGCCAAAGCCTGCCGGGCCCATGTGGACGATGTTCTTGCCCATGCATTCAAACAGGGGCAGAGCTTCCTCAAAGTCCTTTTCATCGCCGCCCACCATGATGGACAGAGTGCCGTTGCGGGCGCCGGAATCGCCGCCGGACACCGGGGCATCCATCACACGCAGGCCCTTCTTCTTCCCTTCCTCATAAAGGCGCTGGGCCAGAGAGGGAGAGGAAGTGGTCATATCGATGAGCAGAGCCCCTTCCTTGGCGTTTTCAAAGATGCCCCCTTTGCCCAGGAACACTTCTTCCACATCCTTGGGATAACCCACCATGACAAAGACCACATCGGCTCCATCCACCGCCTGGGCGATGGTCTCACAGGGAGTGAGGCCGAACTCCTCCTTCAATGCCTCCAACTTGTCCTGGGAGCGGTTATAGGCCTTCACCGGATAGCCGTTTTTGGCCAGGTGGCCCGCCTGCTGGCCCCCCATGACGCCGGTGCCGATCCATGCGATCTGTTTCATTTTGTTTCCTCCTTTTCAGGGTGTTTCGGTTTGTTTCAGTATAGCATAAACCTGCCCTCTTCCGCCACAGAGAATCAAAGGTTTTTTCGTCTTTTTCCCATTTTCACCATCCCCCTCTTGCCAAAACCGGCGGAAATGAATTACACTATTCCTGACCCCTTGTTTCCTTGAAAAGAAAAAGGGAATAGAAACAGAGAAAGGAAGGATTTTATGAAACGACAACTGGCATCCCTGCTGGTTCTGGCATTGTGCGCGGCCTCCCCCATCAAGGCGGCCTCCGCCACATTTTACGATGTGCCATCCAGCCACTGGGCCTATGAGGACATCCAGCAGGCCGCTGGGAAGGGCATCCTGCAAGGCACCGGCACAGACCAAAACGGCAACCGGCTCTTTGAGCCCCAGTCCTCCCTGACCACCGCCCAGTTCATCACCATTCTGGTGCGCGGCTACTACGCCGGTCAGGCGGGAAGCGCCGGGGATGGCCCCTGGTATGCTCCCTACGATCAGGCGGCCCAGAACCATGGCCTGTATGAAGGCCTCCCGAAAGTGGATCTGACCGCCACCATTCCCCGCTATCATATGGCGGTGATCTTGCAGAATATTCTGGAAGATCTGGGAATTGCCCTGCCTTCCGAGGAAGAGCTGGAAAGCGCCGCGGCCAAGATCGGCGACTGGAAGAGCATTCCTGCGGAATACCAGAAGGCCGTGTCGGTGGTTTACGCCTCCGGGATCATCGGCGGCATGGATGAAAATGGAACCTTCGCGGGAGAAAGCTCTGTGAACCGTGCCCAGGCCGCCGCCATCTACACCCGGCTGGAAACCTATGCAGAGCCTTACATCCAGACCGCAGCCCTGGACTACAAACGCCAGGAAATGCTGAAAGAGATCAACCAGCAGCGGCAAAATGCCGGTCTTTCGCCCCTGCGCCTGGACGAAAGAGTGTGTGATTACGCCCAGGTCCGTGCCCAGGAGATCACCGAAAGTTTCTCCCACACCCGCTTAAACGGGGAAGACTACTGGACCGAGCTGGGACGGATGGGCATTGACTACTACCCCGGCGGCGAGAACATCGCGGCAGGCAACAGCACAGTACAGGCTACCATGAACCAATGGATGAACTCCCCCGGCCACAAGGCCAATATCCTGAAAGAGGGCATCGGCGGCGTGGGCATCGGCTATGTGCAGGCGGAAGGCGGCTATCAGCACTACTGGGTGCAGATCTTCGTGCCATAACAAAATACAGCAAAAAATCCTCCAGGTTGGAGGATTTTTTGCTTTTTTAAAACATATGCTCGATAAAGATCTTCAGGCCGATGCCCACCAGGATGCAGCCGCCGAAGATCTCGGCAAAGCGGCCCAGGAGGCTGCCGAACTTTTTCCCCAGCCAGGTGCCCGCCAGGCTGCAGAAAAAGGTGATGAAGCCGATGGACAAGGCGGCGATAGCGATATCCACCTTCATGACGGCAAAGCTGATGCCCACGGCCAGAGCGTCGATGCTGGTGGCCACCGCCTGCATCACCATGGTGCGCCCATCCAGCGTACGGTGCACATCGCACTGCTCCTTTTCCCGCATCTCCCGGATGGATTCGATGACCATTTTGCCCCCAATGAACCCCAGCAGGATCAGAGCAATCCAGTGGTCCAGGGTGGAGATGAAATCGCTGAAACTACGCCCGGCCACAAAACCGATGACAGGCATTCCCGCCTGGAACAGGCCGAACAGCCCGGCATAGAGGGCGGCCACCTTTCCTTTGGCGTTTTTGTAGCAGATGCCGTTGGAGACCGACACGGCTGTGGCGTCCATGGCCAGCCCCAGAGCCAGCAGGACAAGGGTGAGTGTTCCCATGTTTTTCCTCTCTTTCTTTGGCGGGGCAGTAAAAAAGACCCACGCCCGGCAAGGCCCCCAAAACGGGGACCGCCGGGCATGAGTCTTGTTCTTTAAGGCAAGCCAGGCCCTGTGGGGCCATTGTGTTGACTTGACACGCGGAAACCGCGCAAACTACTCCCTCACGCCAAAATTTATTGACGCGTTTCATTATGCCAAATTTCCGAAAAAGTGTCAAGAGGGAAACTTCTTATTCGTTGCCCACATACCGATAGAGCCAGCTCTTGATCTCCTTCAGGCGGCGCATCCGGTGACGGGGCTTGCCCGAACGGGACAGCTCGTGGTTCTCCCCTTTGAAGATGCACATCCGGGAAGGAACGCCGTTGAGCTGCAAGGCGGTGTACATGGAAATGCCTTCGGGCATCCAGCACCGGTAGTCCTCTGTGCTGTTGATAAACAGAGTGGGAGTGCGGGCCTTGTCGGCAAACTTCATGGGGGACTGATCCCACATCTTGTACATATCGGTGAAGGGTGTGGCCTGGACCTCCCGCAGGTCAAAGCTGAGGCCGATGTCGCAGGTGCCGAACAAGGTGATCCAGCTGGCGATGGACCGCTGGGAAGCCGCCGCCTTGAACCGATGGGTGTGGCCGATGATCCAGTTGCACATAAAGCCGCCGTAGGAGCCGCCCAGCACGCCCAGACGCTCTTTGTCGATGGCCGGGTACTTTTCCAGCACCACATCCACAAACTGCATCAGATCCTCATAATCGATGGTGCCATAGCGGCCGGCGATGTTGGCAAACTTGTCTCCCCGTCCGCCGGAACCGGTGGGATTGCAGAACATGACGAAGCAGCCGTCGGAGGCCATGGTCTGCATCTGGTGGAAGAAGCAGGTGCCGAAGGTGGCCCGGGGGCCGCCGTGGATATCCAGCAGGGCGGGATAGGTCTTGCTTTCGTCGTAATCTTTAGGCAGAAGCACCCAGCCTTCGATGGTGTTCCCCTCTTTGTTCACAAAGGTCAGGGGCTGGGGTGCTGCCACATATTTGCCCTTGAGGGCGTTTTTATTGAAGCCGGTGACTTTCTTCTGGCTTCCGTCCTTTTCCAGGCGGTAAACCTCCTGCAGATCGTTTCCGGCAAAGCCCACGGTGAAGATCTTGCCGTCCCGGATGTCGAAAAAGTCCACCGAGCAATCTTCCCCGGTGAGCACTTCCGGCTCCTTGCCGGGCTGCCACCGGTAGAGCACGCTGTAATGGGCCCGGGCCGAGACATAATAGAGGGCATCCTCACAGGCTTTCATGTGGATGCCGCTTCCATAGCGGCAGTCGCTGCCGGGATTTCCGCCGAAGTCCTCGGTCTCGGCCACCGGCACAGCCATAACAGGCTCCCCGCCTTCGAGAGGGATGGAATAGAGGTTTGTGCCCCCAAAGCGCATCCAGTCCTCCCCGTGCTCCTCGGCGGAGAAGATCAGCTGATCGCCCACAAAGGCCAGCGAACCCAAGCCGCTGAACCGGTCGGGCCCGAACAGCTCTTTCGTCTCCCCGGTCTCCAGATCATAGAGATACAGGCCGGAGTGCATATTCAGCTTTTTGTCGGTGAGGGCCCCGGCATAGGCCAGGGTCTTGCCGTCGGGAGAGAGGGTGAAGCCCCGGGTGTCGAACATGGGCTCGGTCACAGGCTTCAGCTTCTTCCGCTTCACATCATACAGCCACAGCCGGCTGCGCTTTTTATTGGTAAAGCTCCGGCCATTGAACCAGAAGGGAGCCTCGTCACACACCTGGTAGTCCTTTTCCTCCTGGTAGTCCAGAAGGGCGCGGCGGCGCTTTTCCCCTTTGAGGGATTCAAAATCCGGTCGGGCGTTATCGTGGACAGCGGTGATGAGATAGAGCCCCTCCCGCACCAGATGGGCGCTGGCCCCCTGCAAAGGCAAGCGGAAGCACTCCCGGCTTTCGCCCCCGTCCAGGGGCAGCTGGTAAAAGACGGTGAGCAGCTCTCCGTTTTCCACCCGCTTCTGATCCTTTTTTTCCCGGATGGCGGGGAAAATGACACTCTTGTCCCCAAAGAGGGCAAAGCTGCGCACATCCCCATGGGAGGTCAGGGGCCGGGCGGCGCCGGTTTTGCAATCCACCAGATACAGGTCGGAGCGGTAGCAGTTGTCCTCCAGATCGGCCTTGGCGGCGATCACCAAAGCCCGGTCATCGGGCAGCAGCTTGAGCCCGGACAAAAATTTATAATCCTGCAGGTCTGTGTCCAGTATTCGTTCCAAGAAAATCCCTCCTATCGCAGGGCAGCTTGCCCCAAAAGGGGCAAGCTGCCGCGCTCTCTTTTGTTTTTTAAAAGTCCCCTTCCATCACCACATCGTCAGAAGGGTCCTGCACAAAGCCCTGGGAGAGATAGAACTCCTCCATGGCCTTGTCTTCCCAGGGGAAGTGGGTGGTGATGCGGGGCACGCCCCGGCTCTCGGCCTGCCCGATGGCATAGGAAAGGCCTTTTTCCAGGTCTCCGTGCAGCCCTGCGATATACAGGGCCCGTTTGGGCTGGAACCGGGCGCCCAGGGCCAGAACACAGCCTTCCCCTTCGTAGAGCCAACCCTGGGAGACAAAGCCCCCATAGGTGCCCTCATTCATCTGGTAAAAGGTGTGATTGATGCACATGGTATCCCCGAAAGCCTGACGGCAGGGCTCCAGCAAAAAACCGGCCCGGTCTTTGTCTGCCGCCAGAGAGAGGCCATCGGCCTTGCCCTTGGGAGCATTTGCCACCTCCAGGGTCATGCCTTTGAATTCTCTTCCCCGGTGCAGGCCGTTTTTTTCCGCCAAAGCGGCGCTGGCCACATTTTTGACCCCGGTGTACATGGCCGCCCGGGGGCAGCCCATGTCCTTTATCTGCTCCAGATACCGGCGGTAGATGGCCATACCCATGCCCCGGCGCTGAAACTGGGGGTCTACCCGCAGCAGTTCCAGCCAGGCCGAGCCGTCAAAGAGCACCGTCAGTTTGCCGAACCCGGCGGGCTCACCGTCGGCCAGGGCCACGGTGAGCTCGCCACGGGTGGTGGTGAAGTAATCGGCCACATCGGCAAAATACCGGTTTTTCGGGGCGGTATGTTCTTCGATGAGAAGGCAGCGGGACAAATCGTCCTTTCGGAAAGGTCTGGTGGAAATTTCCACAGTGTCCCCTCCTTCTTACTTCATGTAATGGTCAAACCAGTTTGTGATCTCCCGCAGACGGCGGATACGATGCTTGGGCTTGCCGGAACGGGACAGCTCATGGTTCTCCCCGTGGAACAGGCACAGACGGGTTTCCACACCGTGCATCCGCAGAGCGGTCATCATCTGGAGGGCATCGGCCATCCAGCAGCGATAGTCCTCATCGGACTGGATAAACAAGGTGGGGGTCTTGGCCTTGTCGGCATACTTCAGGGGGGAGTTGTTCCACATCCGGTCCATGTTGGTCCAGGGATCGGCCATCATGGCAGACAGGTTGTGGTAGTAGCCGATGTCGGTGGTCAGGCACTTGCTCAGGTAGTTGGAGATGGAGCGCTGGGAAGCCACCGCTGCAAACCGGTCGGTGTGGCCCACGATCCAGTTGGCCATAAAGCCGCCGTAGGAGCCGCCGGCCATGCCCACACGCTTCTGGTCGATCTGGGGATACATCTCCAGCACCTTATCGGTGAACTCCATCAGGTCGTTATAGTCCCAGACGCCATAGTGCTCGCCGCGGATATTGGCAAAGTCGTTGCCCTTGCCGTCGCCGCCGCGGGGGTTGCAATAGAAGACGAAATAGCCTTCGTTGGCCCAGAACTGCATCTCATGGAAGAAGGTCTCGCCGTAAACCGCCTTGGGGCCGCCGTGCACATTGAGGATCGCAGGATACTTCTTGGAAGGATCGTAATCCACCGGCTCCAGAATCCAGCCGTCGATGTCCACGCCGTCCTTGTCGGTGAAGTGCATATACTTGGGTTCCACCACGCTGTGGCTCTGGAGGAATTCCTTGTTGAAGCTGGTCAGGCAGTTTTCCTCGCCGCCTTCCTTGCAGCAATAGATCTCCTGCAGGCCGTTACAGCGCATACCCACATAGTAGAAGGTATCTCCCACCTTCTGGAAGCAATCCACGCTGCCGTGGACATCGGGAGAAACGGTCTTGACCTCACCCTTTTCATCCAGCTTGCGGATGACGGAGTTGAAGCCCACGGTCTCCAGGAAATAGAAGCCGTCCTTTTCGCCCTTGTTGGTGGCGCCGCCGCCATAGCGGCAGTCGCTGCCCACGCTGGAACCCAGGCTGGTGTCCAGATCGGCCAGCTGTGTCATCTTGCCGGTGTTTACATCCACATTGAAGAAGATGGGGTTTTCGCTGGAGCCATAGCGCTCGCCGGTGGTGGCGGCCATCAAGATGTGATCGCCTACGAAATCGGCGGCCTGGACCCGATACTTGCCGCCCAGATCCATTTCACGGCTCTCGCCGGTCTTCAGATCATACACAAACATACGGCTGATCTGATCGTCCATCCACTGATAGTCGCTGCCATAGTACAGAGCCAGGCCCAGCTCCTTGTTGTATTTCAGGCCGGTGACCTGCATATAGGGGCCGGTGATGGCCTTCTGCTCATTCTTGCAGATGTCGCAGAGATAGACCCGGCCGCGCTTTTTATTCACAATGCCCTTGCCGTTGAACCAGAAGGGAAGCTCATCGAAGATCTCGTAATCCTTTTCTTCCTGGATCTTCTGGAGCATTTCTTCCTTCCCGGCGCCTTCCAGACCTTCGGTGGTCATGGCATAGTTGTCATACTGGCCGATGCACAGGAATTTGCCGTCGCCCAGCACGATCAGATTGGAAGCGGGGAAAGGCAGAGCAAAATATTCCTCGGCCTCGCCGCCCTGGATGGAGATCTTGTTGAACACAGTGTAATGGAAGCCTTCGTCGGCCATGGCCTTGTATTTTCCGGTGCGGTCGCCAGGGAAGAGGATATGCTCTTCATCCAGCCAGTACAGGCTCTTTTCTGCGCCGCCGCTTGTCAGCTTGCGCACTTTTCCATTTTCCAGCAGGTGGATATGGGATACATACTTGTTGGCCTTCACCTGGGCCTGCGTAACCACAAAGGCCAGCTTCTCGCCGCTGGGGGAAGCCTGCAGCTGGGACAGCATTTTCACCTGACTGAAAGCGTCGATCTGAATCCGTTCCATGGATCATCGTCCTCCTTCACAAAAATCGGTGTGATTTTACCGCTGTTGTCTGTACACTATTATACCTTTCTCTTTTGCCAAAGACAAGGCGGGATTTTACTGCCTTGTCAGGATGCGTCCGCCGGTGCGCACACCCCAGACTCCTCTGCCCTCTTCCCGGAGAAGCAGGATATCGCTTTGGGAGAACTCCCCAGGCAGGATGATCAGATCGTGCCCGGCCATGATGAACTCCCGTTCCTTGCCGCCCATGGTCAGATGGAGATCCCCATTTTCCCAGGTGAAGGTGGCCTCGTTGCCCTCGGCATTCCGGAACTTGCCCAGGCAGCTCTTCTTTTCCTCTTCGCTCCATCCAGCGTCCTGCCAGTTTTTCATGGGCGCAGGCACAGCGGCCCCGGTGACCCAGCGGAGAGCCTCCTCGGCCACACGGCTGACCGGCACGCCGCTGGTGTTGCACAGCACCACAACGCCGGCTTCCAGCTCAGGCGACCAGGCAAAATGACTGGAGATACCGGTCATGCCGCCGCCGTGGCCCACCATGCGCACTCCTTCCAGCTCACTCATAGCCACACCGTAGCCATACCACTGGCCATAGCGGTAATGCTGCCGGGGCTTCATCATCTCCCGGATGCCGTAGGGGCTGAGCAGACGGCCATGCTCGCCTTTGCCCTCGTTGAGGTACATCTGCACATATTTCTTCATGCTGCCCAGGCTGGCCTTGACGGCGCCGCCGCCCATGAGCACAAAGGCGTTGTCATAGTAATCCCGGCACCACTGACGCTTGCCGTCTTTGTGAAAATAGAGCTTGGTGCTGTTGGGATCCTGGGCCGGGGCGATAAACAGGCCGGTGGCCCGATCCATCCCCAGAGGGGCAAACACATTCTTTTCCAGATAGTCCTGGAAGGAATTTTCCCCGCCATAGCGGCGGATGATCTCCGACAGCAGGCCGTAGCTGTCATTGCTGTAGCTCATATATTCCCCGGGCAGACCGGTGCGGGCTTCTTCTTCGTCCAAACCCTTGCACACCCGGCGGCAGCCCTCCATGGCCAGGCCCGGATGGGGGCCGATCTCAGCTTTGCCGTCCTGCCAGATGCCCAGATCCCGGGCCACCTCTTCCACCAGCATCCGCCGCTTGGGAAGGAATCCCCCGGCGTGGCTGAGCAGATGGGCCACCGTCACCGGCTGGGCGGCATGGGCGTTCTGGAACTCCGGCAGATACCGGCTCACCGGCCCCCCAAGGTCGATGACCCCCTTCTCTGCCAGCTGCATGATGCTCAGGGCCGTAAAGGACTTGGAAACCGACGCCAGGCCAAAAATCGTATTTTCGTCAATGGGCGTCTGATTTTCCGCATCCCGGAAGCCAAAAAATTTCTGATACAAGGTCACATTTTTGTCGACGACCGCCACTGCCAGACCGGCAGCCTCATAATGGGCCATCATCTTTTCGATCCACTGTTCCAGAGGGCGAATTCCCTCCATGGTGCCTTTGTTCAACTGAAAAACTCCTTTCCCGAGGCCGGGGCCTTTTCTGTCCACATTGTATCACGGAAGAGGCCTTCTGTGGGATCTTTTCTTCAAAACTTTTTTGGCCCAAAGAAAAAACCGCTGGGTTTTGGATAAACCCAAACAGCCAAGGAAAAGAATAAGGCTACGGAAAAGCGAAAGAAAAAAGGTCTCTCTTCCCCCCCTTGGGGGGAGTGTTTTTTTGCAGCAAGCAAAAAAATCCCCTCCCAGGACGAAAAACACGCCTGAGAGGGAGTACACTGATGGCATGGGCCGGAGCCTTCCCAGCGGGAGCCTTGGGAAAAGGCCCGGAAAAACTCAGAACAGCTGGCCCTTTTTCTGCAGATGCCGGTAATAGAGCAGGCACAAAGCGATCTGCACCAGGGAAGAGGCGGGAGTGCCCAGCCCCACATGGAACAGAGTGGCCCCGGGGAGAGCGCTCATGAGATAGACCACCGGAATACGGACGCAGAATGCGCCGATGACCCCCTGGAGCATGACGAACACCGTTTTGCCGCAGCCGTTGAAAAAGCCCACAAAGCAGAAGAGAATGGCGGTGAGCAGGCAGTCGATGGCGTAGGCTTTCAGGTAGGAGTGAGCGGCCAATATGACCCCTGTCTCCCGGGAAAACAGGGTGGCCAGCCCGTCGCCGAAGAACAGGGCCAGGGCCCCCATCACGGCCCCGGAGAACAGAGCCATGCGGATGCCGTAGGAAAGGGCTTTGCGGCTGCGATCCTGCAATCCTGCCCCGTTGTTCTGGGCCACAAAGGCGGAGATGGACTGCATGAAGGCCGAAGCCGTGAGCATGAGAAAGACGCAGACCTTTTCGGCCACGCCCACCGCCGCCGATTCCACCACACCCATGCCGTTGACCACGATCTGGATGAAGAGGAAGGAAAAATGCACCAGCACATCCTGCAAAGCGATGGGAACGCCCACCTTCAGGATGGGCACAAGGCAGTCTTTGAAAAAGCGCACATGAGAAAGGGAGAATGCAAAGGGCAGACCCCGCTTCCAGATGACCACAAGGGAAATGAGCACGCTGAGGGCCTGGGCCGATACGGTGGCGATGGCGGCGCCCTTGGCCCCCATCCCCAGTCCGGCCACCAGGAACAGGTCCCCTGCGATGTTGAACAGGCAGGCCACCGCCACGGTGAACAGCGGCGTTCTGGAATCCCCCAATCCCCGGAAAATAGCTCCCAATACATTGTAGAAAACGATGAACACCATGCCTATGCCGCACACCTGGATATAATCCTGGGTGGGACCAAAGGCCTCCTGGGGCGCATGGACCAGGCGGGTGAGCACTTCGCTGCCGGGCACCATGATCGCGGTGCCCACAATGGCCACCAGAGCAAAGAGCACAATGCTGGTGCCCACACCCCGGGCGGCCTTCTCCTTTTCCCCGGCCCCCATGCACCGGGCCACAAACACCGTCACACCCATGGTCAGTCCCACCACCAACATGGTGGCAGTGTTGAACAGCTGACTCCCTGAGGCCACGCCGGACTGATCCCCGGTGCCGGCAAACTGACCCACAATTATCAGATCGGCGGCGCCATACATGGCCTGGAGAAACAGGGCCAAAAAGACCGGCACGGCAAAGGTGAGCAGGGAGCGGAAAATGCTCCCTTTGGTCAGGCTGTGTTCTTTCATTTTTGTTCTCCTTCCCTGCAAGCGCTCCGCATATCAAAAAAAGCCGGATAAGAAAACGGGAAATCTCCCGCCATCTTATCCGGCCGTCCCTTTGCTTCGGGGATTGCCCTCCGATGTATAAATATATGTTAGCATGCCATTTTTCTTTGTCAACCGCCGCCCTTTCCTCCTTTATGGAAGGTTTTTCCCCCGGACTTGCAACAGACAAGGCCTGGGGGAATATCCTGCTACTACGGAACTTGTTGGGAGGAATGTTTGCTATGCTCATGCCAGCCGCCGCCTTTTTGTTTGTCAATTCCCTTTATCTGATGCTGCGGGTATCCCCCGCCGCCGGCTCCTTCCCCCGGCCCCTCACCGCTGCCGAAGAGCGGGAAGCTCTGGAAAAATGGGCCCAGGGGGATCTGAGCGCCCGGAACACCCTGATCGAACACAATCTGCGTCTTGTGGCCCATGTGATCAAAAAATACTATGCGGCCCGGGAGGAACAGGACGATCTGATCTCCATCGGCACCTTTGGACTCATCAAGGCCATCTCCTCCTTTGACCCCAGCAAAGGAGCACGCCTGGCCACCTATGCTTCCAGATGCATTGAAAATGAGATCCTGATGCATTTCCGCTCCCGGAAAAAGCAAAGCTGCGAGGTATCCCTCTCCGAGCCCATCGACAGCGACAAGGACGGCAATGTGCTCTCTTTGGTGGATGTGATCCGCTGCGATGAGGACATGATGGAAAAACTGGAGCAGGACGAACGGCAGCAGCTGCTGCTGGAAAAGGTGGACCAGGTGCTGGAAAGCCGGGAAAAGCAGATCATCGTCATGCGCTACGGCCTGTATGACACCCAGCCCCTACCCCAGCGGGAGGTGGCCCAGAAATGCGGCATTTCCCGCTCCTATGTGTCCCGCCTGGAAAAAAAGGCTCTGCTCAAGCTGCGCCGGGCTTTGGAAGACTGATCCCATTGCCTTTGCGCCCCATTTCGGGTATGATAAGAAAAACACCGGGCCAAAGGGGAGAAACAGGAATGGAAAAGCGGTAGATGTGGGCCAGCCCCCATCTGGGGAAAAGGGGACATTCCATCCGCTTCCTGCTGGGAAGCATAGGCGAAATCCTGCTTCTGGTGCTGCTTTTGTCGGTAGGCGGAGCCATGGTGCTGATGCCTCTGGGAACAAACAAAGCCCTCCCTTCCTTTTTTCTCTGCCTAGGCACCGCCCTTCTCATGGGTGTGCTGACCCTGAACCTAGGGCGGAAAAGCGCCATGGAATGTACTCTGTTCTTTGAGGACCTTCAGGGGGAGTTGTATGTCTTTGACGCCCGGGCGTTTGCCTCGGGCAAAGTGCTGGACTTTTTCCAGGGCGTACGAACGACCCAGCGCATCCTTTCTTCCCTGGCTGAAAATCCCTCCATCCCCCTGGGGGCCCGGAAGATCACCCGGGTGGAGGTCATTGTGCCCCACCACACCTATTTTCTCCTGCGCTTGCAGGGCCATGGGCCGGTCTATCTGCTCTCCCGCCGTCTGGAAGGGGCGGAAGAGCTTGTTGGCCTGCTGCAAAGGAAAACCAGCTCCTCCTGGGGCCAGAACACCCGGGAGAAAAAAGGACTTTGGGGCGTTCTTGGCAGCGGGACGGCTCTGCTGCTTTTTGCCTTTTGGCCTATCTGTGCCATCCGGCCGTGGGGGCGCTGTCCCTTTTTCTCTATGCCCCCTGTGTGCTTCTGGCTTTCGGGGCCTTTTCCCTTTTGGTCTATTTCTTTGTTCTGCATCACCGAGGGCTGTGACCGTCCTATTTTTGGAAGAAAGGAGAAATCCATATGGCAAAGCTGCTCATTGTAGGCGGCGGCATTTCCGGCCTGGCCGCCGGGGTACTGGCCGCAAAAAACGGCTTTCAGGTGGAAGTCTATGAAAAAAACGCCCAACCGGGCGGACTGTGCGCCCAATGGACCCGGCGTGGGTTCCGCCTGGACACCGGGCCCCGCTGGCTTTCCGGCGCCGCTCCCGGCGGTGAGATGCGCCCTCTGTGGCAGGCCGTAGGGGCTTTGGGCGAGGAAATGGGCCCAGGGGAAGCACAGCCTGTTCTGGCCTTTTCCCTGGGGCAGGGCCAGACCACACTGCCCCTGCTTCGCTGTCCAGAGGATCTTGAAGAGGCCATGCTTCACCTTTCTCCCCAGGATGGTCCGGAGATCGGCGAGCTGTGCCGCCTGCTGCGCCGCACCCGCCAGCTGTCCTTTCCCCAGGAAAAGCCCCTGGATATGATGATGGCCTGGGAAAAGGTGCGCCTGGGCGCCCACCTTACCGCCCGCGGCCGGCTTTTGCCCTATGCCCGACAAAGCGCCGGGGAATATGCCCGCTCCTTTCACCATCCTCTGCTCCAGGCCCTGTTGGAAAAAACGCCCCCGCCGGGGGCTTCGGCTTCCTTTGCCCTTCTGTGGCTGGGGCAAGCCCTCCATCCCCACGGGCTGTACCTGCCCCAGGGAGCCATGCTGGCCCAGCGAATGGCCGCCGCTCTGGAGACCCATGGGGGCCAGCTCTTCACCGGCCAGGGAGTAGAGCGCATTCTGCTCTCCGGCAACCGGGCCCGAGGGCTGCTGCTGCGCAGCGGACGCACCACTTTGGGGGATTATGTGATCTGCGCCTGTGATCCCTGGCTGGTGCGCGACCGTCTGCTGGGGCCTTCCTATCTGGACCCTCTGCTGGGAGGGTGGTACAGCGCTCCGGAAAAATACCCGGTCTCCAGCTTTCTCACCGTCTATCTGGCCATCCCCGGCCAAAGCCCTCTGCCCCTGGAGGCCCCGGCTTTGCTGCCCTGTCCCCCCTTCTCCCTGGCCGGAGAGACATACGATACCCTGTGGCTGCGGCGGCACCCTGGCGGCGCTCCCAACGGCTTCACCCTGCTTTCCTGCCAGATCAACCAAAGCGAGCACCAGTGCGACGCCTGGCTCCGTCTGTCCCAGAACAAGGAGGCCTACGGGGTGGAAAAGCATCGGGTGGCCGTGATGATCAAGGAAAAACTGGAGCAGGCCCTGCCCTCTTTGAGCCAGGCCCGCCTGCTCAGTGCCGTCACCCCTGCCAGCTTTCACCGGGTCACCGGGGCCTACAAAGGCTCCCCCATGGGCTTCTACCTGGCCCCCGGCGGCAAGCTGCAAAACAGCCCCGGCTCGGTGCCCGGAGTGGACAACTGCCTGCTCACCGGCCAATGGCTCCAGCCTCCCGGCGGCCTGTCCGCCGCGCTGACCATGGCCAAATTCACTTTACAGCGCCTGTGTGCTCTGGTAGGCCAGGAATTTCATTTATAATACTAAAAGTTATATTTTTATTATATTTTGCAAAACAGAGAAAAAAGCCGCCCCGAAAGGGCGGCTTTCAGACTGTTGAAAAACCTATATAACGAAAAGGGTCGTCCGCCCTACCCCTATCAATCCGCAAAAAGCCGCGACCTGTGCGTGGCTTTTTGCACTTCTCAAGGGGCAAGTGTGCGCCAAAGGCGTGCATACAGCCCCTTGCAAAAACTCGAAAAAGTGGCCTAAGCCACTTTTTCGACACGCTCAAAGCCGCCCCGAAAGGGCGGCTTTTTTGTTTTCCTATTTTGTTTTTTCGGCACGGCTTTGAGCCCAGCCCTGGTGCCAGGTGGGCGTCCCCGCCCCCTCTACCCGATCACAACCGGGAACATAGGGCTTGATGTCCAGCACTGGCGTGCCGTCCCAGGCATCGCTTTGATCGATGCGCAAAAGGCCCTGACCATGATTGACCCAATAGACCTTCACCACATCCAGAGCGATGGGATTGGGCCGGTGGGGTGTGCGGGTGGCAAAGACCCCCAGCCGTTCGGGTGCGTTGGCATGAGGTGTTTTCACCAGCAGCCTTTCTCTGCTGTGAGGGTCCTGGCTCTGATCAAACCACCACAAAAGATGGAGGTACTCATATTCCTCAATGCCCTTGGGGGCCGGACGGTATGCAGGCAGAATCTCCACAAAGACCCGCTCTCCTTCCCGGCGGATATGCCCCACTGGATGCAGACGCAGCTCTTCCATCCCATCCCCTCCTTTTTTCTTCCAGTATACCCCATCTTCCTCTTGCCCGCAAGAGGAATCCTATTCTCCCTGACAGTACAGCCGGCGCAATGTGCCCAGCAGCTGGGGGAGTCTTTCGTCTGATAGGGAATAGACCACATACTGTCCCTGCTTTTCCCCATGCACCAGTCCCCCTTCCCGCAGAAGGTGCAAATGCTGGGACAGAGCAGGCCGGGTCAAGGAAGGCACCTTTTCCCCGATCTGCCCCACCGTCTTGGGGCCGTCCTCCAAGGCGCACAGAATGAGAAGCCGGTTTTCATTGGCCAGCCGCCCCAGAAGCTCCGCCACCTGGCGGGCCTGTTCCTCCAGCCCCCGGCTCATGGCTGGGCCTTTCCGGCCTTCGCCCGGCAAATCAGCTGGGTCATGGTGCCCATGGGGCAAAAGACGCACCAGGAGCGGGGCATCCACAGCACCATGGCAATGAAGCCGATGAGGGTGGAAGTGAGCATCAAAGAATAGAAACCAAAGGCAAACTGGGCCACCCAGGGGGCGAACAGAGTGCCATGATAGGCCCAGTGCCAGGGCAGGCGGAAGGTCCAGAAGAGCTTCACCGTCTGGCCCAGTTCCTGCTGTCCTGCCCCCACCAGATAGGTGACGAAGAGCATCTGAAAGAACATGGCGAAAAAGAAGATCAGAAATCCATAGCGGAACCATTTGCTGCCCAGCCACCGTGGGGTGGGACGGCGGCGGGACAGCCCCAGTTTCCCTCCCAGCAGGGCAAAGAACCGGCCACGGTCACAATAGCGGTTGCAATAGAGTTTCCCTCCACCAGCCAAGGCGATGATCAAGGGCAGACAGAAGAAAATCATCCCCAGCCAGGCAAAGAGGATGTTGAAAAATCCCAGCCCCAGATAAATGGGGGTCACGATCCACAGGTATTCATACCAGGGCCGCTTCCTGCCGTTTTTCTTCATTGCTACACCTCCCGTTCTGTTACAAGGATGGCCGAGGCCGGACACTCCTTGGCGCATTTTCCGCAGCCTACGCACTTTTCTCCGTTCACCTGGGCGATGACGCCCTTCCAGATGGAAATGGCCCCCAAAGGGCACACTTCCAGACAGCTGCCGCAGGCCACGCAGTTTTTGCCTACCTGGGCCAATCTTTTTCCTGCCATACCTTTCCTCCTGCCAATAGTTAAGCAATTAAGCAATTACTAATATATCATCTTTGCTCTCCCGGTGCAAGGGCATATTTTTCCTTCCCGTGCCATAGAGTGGAGGTGTAGGACTGGCCCTCCCAAAAGAAAGGTGTGAAAAACATGGAACGGACAACATCCCCCTCCCTGGCCGCCCGGGGACTTTCTCCCCAGGCTGTGGAGCGATCCCGGCAAAAGCACGGCTCCAACGCTCTGACCAAACAGGGGCGGTCGGGTTTTGGAAAGCAGCTGCTGAGCAATTTTGGCGATCCCATCATTAAAATTTTGCTGGCCGCCCTTTTGCTCAATCTTCTTTTTGTCTTCAAAGAACAAAACTGGTTTGAATCGGTGGGCATTGCTATCGCCATTTTCCTGGCCACCTTCGTGTCCACCCTGTCGGAATACGGCAGCGAATCGGCCTTCCTCCGTTTGCAGCAGGAAGCCCAGGCCCTGCGGTGCCGGGTGATGCGGGAGGGAAAAATCGCCCTCATCCCGCTGGAAGAAGTGGTGGTTGGGGACCTGGTGCTGCTGGAAAGCGGCGAGCGTATTCCCGCCGACGGCCTTTTGGTGGAAGGCAAGCTGGCGGTGGACCAATCCTCCCTCAACGGAGAAAGCCGGGAAGCCCAGAAAGTCCCCGGAGGCGCCCGGGAAGGCTGGGATATTTCCAGAGAAAACCAGCTGTTCCGAGGCACGGTGGTGTGTGCCGGAAATGGGTTGATGCAGGTGCAGCGGGTGGGCGACAGCACCTTCTACGGCGGCATGGCTCGGCAGATGCAGCAGGACACCCGGCAAAGCCCCCTCAAGCTGCGTCTGGAGCAGCTGGCCGACACCCTCAGCCGCCTGGGTTTTGCCGCCGCCATCCTGGTGGCCCTGGCCGACTTGCTGGGGGAGGTATGGCAGCTCACCGGCTTTCAGACCCCGGCTCTTCTGTCCCTGCTTTCCCAGCCGCCCCAGTGCCTGGGGCTTTTGCTGGAAAGCCTGACTTTGGCCGTCACCGTTTTGGTGGTGGCCGTGCCCGAGGGTTTGCCCATGATGATCACCGTGGTGCTTTCCTCCAATATGCGCCGGATGCTGAAAGACCATGTGCTGGTGCGCAGGCTGGTGGGCATCGAGACCTCCGGCAGCCTGAACATCCTGTTCACCGACAAAACCGGTACCCTCACCCGGGGCAGACTGCAAGTGCGGGAACTGGTCACCGGAGAGGGCGGGCACTTTGCCAGCCCCCAATCCCTGCGGGAGCACTCTCTGCCACTCTACCGGCTGTGCTTTCTCTGCGGGGCCTATAACAACGAAAGCACCCTGTCCGGTCAGGGCCAGCCAGTAGGAGGTAACGCCACCGACCGGGCCTTGCTTCAGTTTTTCCTCACCCAGGCCCGGCAGTATACCGCCCCCTCTCCCTCCTGGCGCTCCCCCTTTGACAGCCGCCGGAAGTTTTCGGCGGTGACCCTGCGGGACAGCGGTCAGACCCTCA
The DNA here is from genome assembly GCF_018917925.1 of Intestinimonas sp. MSJ-38. Lineage (NCBI taxonomy): Bacteria > Bacillati > Bacillota > Clostridia > Eubacteriales > Intestinimonas > Intestinimonas sp. MSJ-38. The sequence goes on from NZ_JAHLPO010000001.1 coordinate 61,711, forward strand.
CTTTGGTGAAAGGGGCGCCGGAGCAGATCCTCCCGGGCTGTACCCAGTATCTCTCCGCCGACGGCTCTGCCCTGCCCTTTTCCCAGGAAAAAGTCCGCCGCACATGGCAGGAGCTGACAAAGAAGGCCTACCGGGTGCTGGCCCTGGCCTATACCCCCGGGGAAACGGGCGGCAGCACTCTGTCCGGACTTACCTTTTTGGGGCTTATCGCCATTGGCGACACCCTGCGGCCCCAGGTGAAAAAGGCGGTGGAGCAGGTGCGGCGGGCCGGAGTACAGGTGGTGATGATCACCGGGGACAACAAGGATACCGCCCTGGCCATGGGAGAAAAGGCCGGGCTGTGCCGGGAAAATGACCGGCTGGCCCTGACCCATGACGAACTGGCCGCCCTGGCCGATGAAGAGGTCAAGGCCCTTCTGCCCCGGCTGCGGGTGGTGGCCCGGGCCATGCCCCAGGACAAAAGCCGGCTGGTCACCCTGGCCCAGGAGATGGGGCTGGTGGCCGGCATGACCGGCGATGGCATCAACGACGCTCCCGCCCTCAAACTGTCCGATGTGGGCTTTGCCATGGGCAGCGGCGCCGAGGTGGCCAAAGAAGCCGGGGACATCGTCATTCTGGACGACAACTTCCAGAGCATCGGCAAGGCCATCCTCTATGGCCGCACCATTTTCAAAAGCATCCGGAAGTTCATCGTCTTTCAGCTGACCATGAACCTGTGCGCCGTGGGTGTTTCGGTACTGGGGCCCTTCCTGGGAGTGGAAAACCCCATCACGGTGGTGCAGATGCTGTGGGTGAACATCATCATGGACACCCTGGCCGCCCTGGCCTACGCCGGGGAAGCCCCTCTGGAAGAATACATGGAAGAGCCGCCCAAAAAGCGGGATGAACCCATCTTCACCTCCGCCATGCTCCATCAGGTGCTGTGCATGGGGCTTTACACCATCCTGCTTTGCCTGGCCTTCCTGAAACTGCCGCTGCTTACCCAGGTCCTTCCTCCCCAGCAGGCCTCCTTCTATCTGCTCACCGGATTTTTTGCCTTGTTCATCTTCTGCGGGGTGTTCAACAGCTTCAATGCCCGCACCGAACGGCTGAATCTGCTGGCCCATCTGGGAAAAAACCCCCGCTTCCTTTTCATTATGGTGATGGTGGGACTGGTTCAGTGCCTGCTGATCTACCGGGGCGGCTCGCTGTTCCGCACCTCCCCTCTGCCCCTTCCGGCTTTCCAGCTGGTGCTGCTTCTGGCCTTCTCGGTGATCCCGGTGGACTTTGTCCGCAAACTCATTCTGCGCCGGGGCCCCGGCGGCCGTCTCCGCCGCAGCCGCAGTCCCTTCTAACTCATTCCGCCCGGCCCTTTTTCCGCCCGGCCCTTTTTGGGGCCGGGCTTTGTTTTGCACTTTGAAAATCTATTGACCCCTCTTGACAGTCATATGATCATATAGTATAATCACATCAACCTGATAGCACAGACCCCTGACCCTTTCTTTTGGCGGGGGAGAAAGGAGAATCGCCATGCTGAAAACCTTGCCCGGTGCCACAGTGGAAGTGGACATCTCAAACCCCCAAGCCGTCGATGACATTCTCAGTTCCCTGTTCCTCACCGGGGGGCTGATGCTCTCTCAGGTGTCCCAATTCACCGGGCTGGAACCCCACACCATCCAGAATTGGGTCAAGCGGGGCTTTTTACCCCCGCCCCAAAACAAACGCTACGATCGCAGCCAATTATGCCGTATTCTCATCATCCATATGCTAAAAGACACGCTGGCCCTGCCCACCATCTGCCGTCTGCTTTCCTATATCAACGGCCAGCTGGATAAAAATTCCGATGACAGCATCGACGACAGCCAGCTCTATCTCTATATCATCCAGGTGGTCTTTTCCCTGGAAAATGACAAACTGGAAGGGCTGTCCCACCTGGAAGAGCGGTGCCGCCAGGTGCTGGAGGGATACCGGGAACCTTTTGCCGGTGCCCGCGATCGGGTGCTGCTGGTGCTGCGCATCATCGTCACCGCCCACCTGGCCTCCCGACTGACCCAGCAGGCCAATTTGCTGATCGGGCGTATGGAAGACTGAGGGGCTTTTGATAGAACGAAAACCACCGCCTTTGAAATGGAGGAAAAAGGGATATGCTGAACTGGTGGAACTCACTGGACGCTTTGCAACATTTTTTTGCCTATGTAGCCATTCCCGCCACCCTGATTCTGTGCATCCAGACCATCCTGCTGCTCTTCGGCCTGGGCGCCGGAGGGGACGGGGATCTGGACAGCGACACATCCGGGCTGGACACCGGAGACGGAACCGCACCCGACCTGGATGCCCCTGATCTGGACACCCCGGATACCGATGTGCCGGACAGCAGGGATGGGGAAGGCGGCCATGCTCTGGAACCCGACCCAGGGCTGCGCATCTTTACCATCCGCGGCCTTGTGGCCTTCTTCTCGGTGTTCGGCTGGGCCGGGCTGGCCCTCAGCCGCAGCGGTATGTCGGGAGGCTTATCCACCCTCATCGCCTTTTTGCTGGGCCTTGGGGCCATGGTAGTGCTGGCCCTGATGCTGCGGGGCGCCCTGCATCTGCAATCCGACGGCACCATGGACCTGAAAAACGCCCTTGGCCTTTGCGGCACCGTTTATCTCACCGTGCCGCCCCGCCGCCAGGGCACCGGAAAAATCACATTGGTGCTCCAGGGCCAGCTGGGGGAATTTGAGGCCCTCACCGACGAGGCGGAGCCACTGAAAACCGGCCAGTCTGTCCAGGTCGTGGGCCTGTCCGGTCCTGTTATGGTAGTCTGCCGCAAATAAAGCGGCTTTTCACAAAGAGAAAAAGAAAAGAGGTATGAAGAATGGAAACTTTGATTCTGGTCTGCGTCATTGCACTGCTGCTTTTCTCCATGATCCTGCTGATTTTGTCCCGGTACAAAAAATGTCCCTCCGACAAAGTGATGGTCATTTACGGTAAAGTGGGCAGCAACAAGGATGGCAGCGCCCGCAGCGCCAAGTGCATCCACGGCGGCGCCGCCTTCGTCTGGCCGGTGATCCAGGCCCGGGAATTTCTGGACCTGACCCCCCTGTCCATTTCGGTGGATCTGGAAAACGCCCTGTCCCGGCAGAACATCCGCATCAATGTGCCCTCCCGGTTCACCGTGGGCATCTCCACCGAGCCCGCCGTCATGCAGAACGCCGCCGAGCGGCTGCTGGGGCTCAAGCTGGAGGAAGTCCAGGAGCTGGCCAAGGACATCATTTTCGGTCAGCTGCGTCTGGTCATCGCCACCATGGACATCGAGGAAATCAACACCGACCGGGATAAATTCCTGGAAGCGGTCTCCCGGAATGTGGAAGGCGAACTGAAAAAGATCGGCCTGCGGCTGATCAATGTGAATGTCACCGACATCAGCGACGAAAGCGGTTACATCGCCGCCCTGGGCAAGGAAGCCGCGGCCAAGGCCATCAACGACGCCAAGAAGAGCGTAGCCGAAAAAGACCGTGACGGCTCCATCGGTGAAGCCAACGCTCACCGTGACCAGCGTGTCCAGGTGGCCCAGGCCGATTCCGAGGCCATCAAAGGCGAAAACGCCGCCAAGATGGAAGTGGCCATGTCCAACGCCGCCCGGCGTGAAAAGGAAGCGGAAGCTTTGAAGATCGCCACCTCCGCCGAAAAGATCCAGGCCGCCCGTGCTCTGGAAGAGGCCTATGCCGCCGAGCAGCAGGCCGAAGTGGCCCGTGCTGCCCGTGAAAAGGCCACCCAGGAAGCCGATATCATCGTCAAGACCGAGATCGAAAAGCGGAAGCTGGAGCTGGAAGCCGAGGCCCAGGCTGAGCAGATCCGCCGGAAGGCCAAAGGCGAAGCCGACGCCATCCTGGCCAAGATGCAGGCCGAAGCCACCGGTATGCAGGCCATGCTCACCAAGCAGGCCGATGGTCTGCGGGAGATCGTGCAGGCCGCCGGCGGCGATCCCGATGCTGCTCTGCGTCTGCTGCTGGCCGACAAGATGGAAGAACTGCTGCGTGTCCAGGTGGAAGCGGTGAAGAACATCAAGATCGACAAGGTCACCGTTTGGGACAGCGGCGAAAACGGCCAGGGCAAAACGGCTACCGCCGGTTTTGTCTCCGGGCTGATGAAATCCCTGCCCCCCATGAACGAGCTGTTCGACATGGCCGGAATGAACCTGCCCTCTTTCCTGGGCAGCGACAAAAAGGAAGAAACAGAATCTGCCGTTCTTCCTGCCTCCCCCAAGAAAGAGCAGCCTGAAGTGACCGAAGAAAAATAAGAATCTCCTGTCTTTGCGCCCCGGAAACCCGGGGCGCAAATTTTTTCCGAAAAAACAAAAATTTCTCTTGCTTTTTTCAAAGGAGCATGGTATTATAATTAAGCGTTCTAAATGCGGAACATGCGCCCATAGCTCAGCTGGATAGAGTGTCTGACTACGAATCAGAAGGTCACAGGTTCGAATCCTGTTGGGCGTGCCAAAAAACAGCCTGCTCAATAGAGCGGGCTGTTTTTTTATTCTTTTTACCCCATCTTCCCCGGCCATCCGGCCGGAGCTCAGACTGTCGAAAAACCTATATAACGAAAAGGGTCGTCCGCCCTACCCCTATCAATCCGCAAAAAGCCGCGACCTGTGCGTGGCTTTTTGCACTTCTCAAGGGGCAAGTGTGCGCCAAAGGCGTGCATACAGCCCCTTGCAAAAACTCGAAAAAGTGGCCTAAGCCACTTTTTCGACACGCTCTTCCCCGGCCATCCGGCCGGGGCTTTTTTCTGCCTGTAATACCCGGATCACCACTGAATTTTTCTGGTTATTTGTTACAATAAAAAGTGCTAAAATCGATAAATTTGTACAAATCATATAGATAGTGCGGATAATTTTTGAAAAATATATTGCAAAATAAATAAACTTCGCTATACTGAAAGCAATTCAGGGAAAGCCCCTGAAAATACTTTCCCCGGATCGGGCCGGATCCGGGAACCGGAAAATGAGGTGTACGGAATGAGAAACAGAAAATGGCGTGTCCTCAGTTTGCTGCTTGTGGCAGTAATGACCCTGGGTATCCTGTTTGGATGCAGCAAGGATGGCGGAGAAAAAGGCTCCGGCGGCAAAGGCGGTAAAAAAGATACCATTATCATCGCTACTATGGCAGAACCACCGACTCTATCGCCCACAGAACAAAATGCTATCGCATCCAGTTATATGAATGCTTTAACATTTAGTCAGTTGACCCGGATGAATGAAGATATGGAGATGGAGGGAGCTTTAGCTGAATCCTTTGAAAACACCAGCGAAACGGAATGGGTCTTCCATCTGCGCAAAGGCGTCAAGTTCCACAACGGTGAAGAAATGACTGCCGACGATGTGGTAACTTCCATCACCTATGCCAAGACCTGCCCTGAAATCAATCTATACAACGCATCCGTTGAAAAAATTGAAAAAGTAGATGATTATACCATTAAAATCACCACACCAGGACCGTCCGCCATATTGCTGAGCGATCTGGCACACCACGGGAATGCGATCATGCCCAAAAAGTTGCTGGATGAGGGCCATAACTTTTCCACCGATCCCATCGGCACCGGCCCCTACAAGCATGTGGAATGGAAGCGGGGCGACAGCCTGGAATTTGAAATATTCGAAGATTACTGGGATGAAGAGCATATGCCCTCCATCAAGCACATGATCTGGAAGATCATCCCCGAAGGCTCTTCCCGGACCATCGCTTTGGAAGCCGGTGAGGTCGACTACATCGTGGATGTGGAAGCCATGGATGTGGAGCGGCTGGAAGCGGCCGACGGCATCAAGCTGGATAAGATCGCCGCCACCAACCATATGTGGATGATGGTCAACAACGAAGTTCCCGGTCTGGACAATGTGGATGTGCGCCGCGCTATGAACTGCGCCATCAACAAAGAAGATGTGGTGCAGGTGGCCCTGAACAACCTGGGCACACCTTCCTACTCCATGGCACCGGACAATATGCCGGGCGCCACCGATGAAAACACCCTGCCCTACGATCCGGAAAAAGCCAAGGAATATATGGAAGCTTCCGGTGTAGATCCCGCCGATGTGAAATTCTCCATCATCTGCTCCAACGATCAGAAGAAGAGAGCCGGTGAAGTGGTGCAGGCCAACCTGAAGGAAGTGCTGGGCATCGAGTGCGAGATCGAAAGCATGGACCTGGCCACCTACCTGTCCATCACCTCCGAAGGCAACTACACCGCAGCCATCGGCAACTATTCCTCCACGGATATGATTCAGTATCTGGTGGGTGTTTATCACACCAAATCCATCGGCGCTTCCAACAGAACCAGACTGAACAGTCCAGAAGTGGATGCTCTGATCGACAAGGCCGCTGCCACCATCAACCCGGACGAGCGTGCGGAAGTTCTGTCCGAATGCATCGCCCTGATCAACGATCTGTGTCCTCAGGTCCCGCTGTACCAGGATATGCACATGCGGGCCTATAACGAGAATCTGGGCGGCGTCATCATGTACCCCGGCGGCACACTGTATATGCACGCCATGTATTGGAAATAAGATTTTCCCATATTGATGTTGCCAAAAAGACCGGAAGCCAAAGATGTCTCCCGATAAGAAAACATCGTGGGGCAAGAGAGAAACGGTATAGCTTCGGCTATGCCGTTTTTCTCATTCTTGCCTTGATGAAGTGACTTTGGATACTTCCAGGGCTCCAATGCCCTTATAGTAGATGTCAATTTCCTGGGTGCGGTTCTTGCCCTTCGGATCGCTGGCAGCATGAACAACGATCTTCTCGACGAACTCATGCAAGATACATGGAGTCAATTCAGGAATTTCCGTATACCGTTCTACAACGGAGAGAAACCTCTCCACATTTGCGCTTTTGCGTTCCTCTGCCTCGATTTCACCACGGAGGGCAACTGCTAACTCTTGAAGCTGATGCTGCTCTTTCTCGTAATCGGTAGATAGCTTTTGAAAACGCTCGTCAGAAAGTTTTCCCAAAATGGTATCTTCATAGAGCCGCTTGAAAATGTTATCCAGTTCTGCGATCCGCTTTTCAGCGTCATCCAATGTTTTCTTCCGCTTTACCAAACCTCGGTTATGTTGGCGCATATCCGCATCCATGACCATCTTCACAAAATCGTCTTTGCGCTGTGATGCAAAGGAAACGATCTCACGCAGATTTTGCAGCACCAATTCCTCCAGGATAACAGTTCGGATGGAATGTGTCTGCCCACATATATCACGGCTTTTCTGATAGCCAGAACACAGGTAGTATTCCTGATCGCGCCGGAAATTGGTTGCCCTGCATTGATACATGATGGAGCCGCAGTCGGCACAGAACATCATGCCGGAGAACATCCCCATTTCTCCCATCTTTGTTGGGCGGCGCCGCGTCTGCCTTGCGAGCCTTACTGCATCGGCAATCGTAGAGGAATCCCAGGCATGAGGAGAACCTTTCTTTGAGACATTGGTTGTCCTTCCCTTACTTTCGTAGCAAGCAGCCGGAGTAAGGATTTTCCTTTCCGTCAGCTTTCTTGCGATTTGTGAGGGACCAAAACCGTCCATGACATAAAGACCGATTTCATAAACTACCTGGGCCGCTTCTTCATCCTTTACCCATTGCTTTTTATCATCGGGCGATTTTATGTATCCATACGGGGGCAAGACAGTCAAATGTTCTCCCGCATTGCCTTTCACTTTCATAACGGCACGGATTTTTTTGCTGGTGTCTTTGGCGTACCATTCATTGATGATATTGCGGAAGGGTGTAAACTCGTTGTCACCCTGGGCACTGTCTACACCATCATTCACCGCAATAAAGTGAATATCATGTTCGGGGAACATGATCTCTGTATACATACCGACTTGCAGATAATCACGTCCAAAACGCGACATATCCTTGATGATAACACGCTTGACAAAACCCGCCTCAATATCTGCTATCATCTGCTGAAAGCCTGGGCGGTTGAAGGTCGTACCTGAGATGCCGTCATCAACATAGAATTTGAAATTGTTATATCCATGCTCACGGGCATACTTTCCCAGGATTTTTTCTGGTTTACAATGCGGTCAGCTTCACCAATCACAAGCATTACCATTCCAACAAGCGCAGCTATCACGAGATACGCCGGGCCAGCGACCGGCTGTGCAAAGAACACGGCTTGTCCGTCATCGTCCCTGGCCGGGATAAGGGCAAGAGCTACATTGAGCATCAGGCCGCACAGAACGGCACCAGCTGCAAGGCAAAGCTGAAAGCCGCCATCGACCGGCTGATCCCCGTGTCCTCCAGCCTGGAAGATTTGCTTGCCCGGTTGCAGCGGGAAGGATACGAAATCAAGCGGGGAAAGTATATCTCCGCCAGGGCGCCGGACCAGGAAAGGTTCACCCGGCTCAAAACCCTGGGTGCCGATTACACGGAAGAAGCCGTTGTCTCCCGCATTGCCGGAGGCCCCCACCCCTCCAGACAGCCCCGGCAACGCAACGGGGGGGTCAGCCTGCTCATTGACATTCAGAACAATATCAAGGCCCAGCAGAGCGCCGGATACCAGCGGTGGGTAACTATTGAGAATCTGAAACATGCGGCCACCACCATGAACTTTCTTACCGAACACGGCATCGGCAGCTATGAGGAATTGGTGGAACGGTGCGACGCCGTTACCGCCGCCTCCATCCGCACAAGGGAAGGCCTGCGGGATGTGGAACAGCGGATCGCCGACCTTTCCCTCCTGGGAAAGCAGATCGACACCTACCGCAAGCTGAAACCCATCTATGACCGCTACAAGGCATCAAAGGACAAGGAAAAATTCCTGCGCGGCTTTGAGAGCGAGATCATCTTATTCGAGGCAGCAGCCAGGGAAATCAAAAAGGCCGGGCTCACCAAACTCCCTTCCATCGAGAAACTGAAAGCAGAGCTAGATGGACTCGCCGCCCGCAAGACCGCCCTGCAAACGGAACTTCGGAAGATACGGCGGGAGGAAAAGGAGTATGACACCCTCCGCCAGAATGTGGACGCCCTGCTGGAAAGGCCGAAGGAACAGGAACAGCAGCGGCAGCGGAGCAACGACTTGGAGTAACGGGGATTGGGCGCTTTTTACAGTCTTTGCAAAACCCCTGGGCGCATGGTTATCCGGCTGATATAATGGAACCAGGAATGGAGGTGCTGACTGTGACGAAATCCGAAGTAATCAAAGAGTTTTTCAAGAAGAGCGTGCTGCCCGTGGCGGCGGCGGCTTTGCTGTACTGCATTTTCGAATCCGCCTGCACAAAAGATGGAGTCACCGACTATGTATGGCTGTTCATCCTTTGCGGCCCGCCTTTTGGCATCCCACGGATGTTTGCCTGGATCGTGCCGGGCGGCTCTTTGGGAACCGCCCTTCCGTTGTTTCTGCTGAACTTTATTATTGGCGGAGTGATCGGCGGTTTCGTCCAGGTCTGGCGACTGCTGGTGGCTGCCTGGTATATTCCCTGGAGCATATATCGGATAATCGTGTGAAATAAAACATGAATTTGTGATATACTTGAAAACGATACCGATAAAGTGAGATGTAATTATGCGTACAAAAATGTATTCCTGCCCAAATGGTTGTTCATTACCACCACGAAAAAAGGGAATAAAAGAATTAGAAAACCACGCATATGAATTTAGACATCAAGATTTTTCATTTTGTCCGATATGTGGAAGCCTAATGCCTTATTCCCTCAATAAAATCAAAAATTTCTTTGAGGTGTATAATATTCACCCATCTCTTAAATGTGCACTAAATTTGGTATATAAATCTGAGTTCGAAGCTGCTGCACGCGAAGCATTTGTAATTTTGGAAACTGAACTCCGAAAAAATCCGGATTAGACTCACATGGGTTTGATTTAGCGACAAAAGCACTCAAGTTTGAGGTGGACAATAAGGGCGGCGTAGTTACAAAGCCGCCTTTGATTGCAATAAATGACTTGAAGACAGAATCGGATCGCAACGAAAACGGTGCGGAGGTCAAGGAGGCCCTGCCTGCCGATGTGCCCACGCTGATCCGCGAGGTCCGGCGTGTGGGTTGCAGCATCGACCAGCTTTTGGTGATTGCCCGCGCAAAGAATTGGATGATCGCGAAGGATCTGGAAAAAGCGCTGGAACGCAGTCGGGCGGTGGAGAAGCTGATCGTGGACACCTACACCTCCCGCTGATTAGGCCCATATACGCGAAACATGTCGAAGATGTAGTGGCATCACAAAAGTTCGTTGTAAAAAATGTAATACAACAACGAAAGTTCATTGTATATTTTGTGATACGGTGGTATATTATACTTGTAGTATGAGATAGGGGGTGCATGTATGTACCGAATCGCGATCGAGAAGTTATTGAAATGGAAAGAAAGCAAGCGGCGGAAGCCCTTGATCATCGAGGGCGCACGGCAGGTCGGGAAAACCTGGCTGATGAAGGAATTTGGAAGGCTCTATTATACCGACACCGTATATATCAACTTTGATTCCAATTCCAGAATGGCAGAGCTGTTTGCCTCCGATCTGGATACCGAGCGCTTGATCATGGGCTTGGAATTATATTCCGGTCAGAAAATCGATCCCGATCATACGCTTTTGATTTTTGATGAGGTGCAGGAGGTGCCGAGAGCGCTCAGTTCTCTCAAATACTTTTACGAAAACGCTCCCGAATATCACATTGTATGCGCGGGTTCTCTGCTGGGTATTGCCCTGCATGAAGGCACCTCTTTTCCAGTGGGCAAAGTGGACTTCCTGAAGCTGTACCCGCTCTCGTTCAAGGAATTTTTGATGGCCACCGGAAAGGAGCGTTTCGCGGAGCTGCTCAACAAGCAGGATCATCAAATGATCGCGAGCTTTAAGCAGACCTACATCGACGCGCTCAAGCAGTACTATTTCGTAGGCGGTATGCCGGAGACCGTACAGAGCTTTGCGGAGAACAAGGATTTTAATGAGGCCCGTGAGATACAAAAGAGGATCCTTGCCGCTTATGAGCAGGACTTTTCCAAGCACGCGCCAAATGAGATCGTTCCCAAGATCCGCATGCTTTGGAACAGCATCCCCTCTCAGCTGGCAAGAGAAAACAAAAAGTTCATCTATGGCCTTGTTCGGGAAGGTGCGCGGGCCAAGGAGTATGAAACGGCTATTCTATGGCTTTCCGATTGCGGACTCGTTCATAAGATCAGTCGAGTCAATGCCGCCGGAATTCCCCTGAAAGCATACGAGGACTTAAAGGCGTTCAAGTTGTTTCTTGTTGATGTGGGGCTGCTTGGGTGCATGGCGGGGCTCCGCCAGCGCACCCTGCTGGATGGAAACGACCTCTTTGTTGAATTCAAGGGTGCTCTTACGGAGCAGTATGTCTGCCAGCAGCTGAAAACCATTGAGGATTTGGGGGTCTACTACTATACCAACGATAGAGGCTCCTGCGAAATTGACTTCATCGTGGATACGGGCGAACAAATTATTCCGGTAGAAGTGAAGGCGGAAACCAACCTCCGGGCAAAGAGCCTGAAAACCTATCAGGAGAAGTTCGCGCCCGAAATAGCTGTCCGCGCTTCGATGGCGGATTTCAAAAAGGAAGACCGGCTTGTGAATTTGCCGCTGTACGCAGTAGAGCAGATTGTTGATCTATGATCTGTAATCACAATCGCGAGAAACGCAAGGGTGACATGCCCCGCCGGAAACGCCGAAGAAGAATGAAGTGTGGCGGTGTGGTACTATGACAGAGGGCAATCGTGAGGCCACGAACCACTACAATATTGTGCGGCGGCAGGGAAATCCCTGCCGCCATTTTTCTTTATGATCCACTTATCACCTTGTCAAAATAGAAGAAGTCTTTTGCGATCATTTCTGAGCCAAAACATTTATGGAAGCAGGGTGTAATTGCAGCACAGGAATCCAGCTCGTGTGTGAACCGCATTTTATTTCGGTTCGATTCGTTCACACCGCACTGCCACCCGCTCCCGACCTCCCACAGTGCAGGTAAACAGGGTCAAGTCCCACTCGCCGGAGGTCATTTCCTCCATCGCGTCCCCCGGAAGCTGTTCCACCAGCGTCACCGAATAAGAGAAACAAAGCCCCTCGGTATCCGTAAAGATCACACTGTCCCCAGCTTGCATACTTCTCAGACTGCCAAAGTGCCTGCGGTAGTTGTGACCCGCTATCACCATGCTATCCAGATAGGCGGAGCCTGTGTAGCGGCAAGGGGCTGTTTTCAGCAGCGTGTCGCTCCACTCGCTCAAAACCGGCAGTTTCAACCCAAGGCCGGGTATCTCCAGTGTGCCGATATAGAGGTTTCCGTCTGCCTCCACGGTGGGCATGGGCCGCGCGGGATCCGGCGGGGAGACCTCGGTTTCTTCTGGCGGCGCGGTCTGCGCCGGTTCTGCGGCAACGGCCTGTTCCACGCTGTTTCTCGCGGTTTCCGCCGCCTGTGCGGCCCGGTCTCCCTCTCGGACATTCCACAGGGTCAGGAGGGCCGCTGCCAGCAGCATCAGCAGCCCTCCCATGGTCAATGCTTTACTTTTCATGTTTTCCGATGTACCGCTTTCGTGTGGCGAGCCCACCGGTCAGCATCAGGACGCCGACAACGGTCAGCAGCCAGACGGGCCACCAGAGCTGCCCCGTCTGCGGCAGTTTTGCCGCCTCCGTTTTGCTGTTCTCCAGATCTGCCGGCGGATCCCGGTGGTCTGTCCGGTTAGAGGTATCGGTGTTCAGATCGCCGGGCTGTGCCGGAACACCGGGCTGTTGTGCCGGGACATTAGGCTGTGCCGGGGCCTCTGGCTGAATGGGCGGCTCCTGCGAGGGAGGAGCAACCGGGGCATCGGGGTTCGGCTTGTTTGGCTTGGGAGCCGGCGTCCCGCCGCCGGAGCCGCCGCCAATTCCGCCGATCCCGCCAAAACCACCGCCGATCCCGCCATGAAGCGTTTTGTCAAGTGCTTTTTTGAGTTATTGACGCAAATTCTTGTGAAAGTGCGAAAGTGCAAAGTGCAAAGGGTCTGCGTTTTGCACTTTCAGCTTGCGGGTTCGGGTGGCTGCTTCTTCTTGATGAAGTTATACCATTGTCCGCCGACACGCCTTGCGCCTAAAATGCCGCCCATGTTGCGCTTGGCGTTCTGTACCGTCCTCTCGGATATTCCGGCTTCGGCTGCGGCCTTTACAATGTCCTCGCTGGCAAGCTCTTTCCCGTCTGCAAGCAGGTCAAGTATCAGCTTCTCGGCTTGCTCGGTCTTGGTGGCGGTGTTCCCGCCCGCGCCGGATAGCAGCTCGTCGGCGGTTATGTCGTATTCGCCTATCCATGAAAAGCCTGTTTCCGGGTCAAGGCAAAAGGCAACGGGCTTGCCCTCCGGCGCAAGGGAAGATTTGTCATGGACGATAACACGCACATTCGGCTCCCGCTTCACGCGCCCGATCAGCAGGACGCTCCTTGCTGCGGCGCGGAAGTCAATAGAACCTAAGCCCCGGTATGCGCTCTGCCCTCCGGCAGCTTTGTTCAAGTGTCCGATAAGGATAACGGCGCACCCGGTACGCTCGGCAACATCGGCAAGGCGGCGGAACATGGGGCGCACTTCGTTTGCCCTGTTCATATCGGTCTTTTCGCCCATGTACGCCTGTATGGGGTCAAGGATAATCAACCGCGCCCCGTTCTGCGTGATTGCCTTTTCTATGCGCTCGTCGGAGAGGGTAAGCTCCCGCTTGGCTTCATCAATCACAAGCACGCGGTCAAGGTCGGCCTCGGCTTCTATCAAGCGGGGCTTGACAGTATCGCCCAGCCCGTCCTCGGCGGTCTGGTAAATCACTTGGAATGGCGGCAAGGGCTTCATTCCCGGCAGCGTTCCCCCGGTGGTGCAGGCGGCGGCAAGGCGTAGGGCAAAGGTGGTCTTGCCCTCGCCGGGGTTGCCTTGCACAATGGTTACTTTCCCAAAGGGGATATACGGCTCCCATAGCCATTCAACGGTCTGTGTGTCAACCTCGCTCATGCGGATAATCTCGACGGTTTCTTCCTGCGGCGGCTCTTTCAATCCGTAAACCGCTTCCCGGATATACTTCCCGTCTGTGATTTCTGCCCGGTGCTGCAATACCTCGTTCCAGTCCTTGTAAAGCGGCACAAGGCGGTGGACGGTCAAGCCCTCCGGCATGAGCTTCACAAGGCGGCTGCAAGCGTCGTTTCCGGCTTCATCGCTGTCAAGGCAGAGGTAAACGGTCTTGATGTTCGGACGGTCAGAGAGAAAGCGGAGCAGGGCTTTTTCTCCCACGCCGCCCAATGACAGGTAGCTTTGCTTCTGCCATTCCTTTTTGAACAGGCAGAGGAAAGAGATCAGGTCAATGGGTGCTTCAAAGACAAACAATCTTTCGCCCTCGCCCCGGTAACAGAAGTTAAAGGCTTTGTCGCTGCCTTTCACATCAAGCCGGAAGTTTCCCGCCGTTCCTTTGCTGTGGGCGTAGCGCGGTATTCCGTCCTCGTCCCGCCCCACAAATACGGCGTTGTGGTGGGCTGCGTCCTCGTAAATATCGCCGCGGGCAAAGAAAAAGCCCGTCACATCTTCATCAATGCGGCGGGCTGTTGTGAGGTAGTTCCTCGCTGTTCGGTTGTCGCTGTTTGGGGGCGGTAGCCGGAAGTCGGATAGGGACGCGGGGCAAGGTCTGTCCGGCGGCGGTGCGGCTCCCTTTTCTCCTGTGAGAAGTTCTACGGCTTCGGTGAAGCTCTTGCCGAAAAACTCCATAACAAAATCAACGGGGCCGCCGCCCTTGCTCTGGCTGTGCCTGTACCACTTGTTTCCCCGGACGGTCAAGCTGTCGTGCCGTTTCCAGCGGTATTCATTCCCGGCGCGGGTAAGCTGCTCGCCCTGTGATTGCAGGAAAGAAACAAGGTCGGCTTGGTTCGCCCGGTCTATCTGTTCTTGGGTGTAATACAAAAAGCTCAACTCCTTTCATCGTTCTAAGTCGTGCCGCTTGGCGCGGGTCTGCTCCGGCTGGTCGGCTTTCAGCGCAATGTCAACACACTTGCGGATATTGTGCAGCTCGGCAACCTCGGCGCGGGTTTCTTTCAGCTTGGTATATTCCGCTGTTCTCTGCCCGCTGAGAGTGGCGTACTCTTTTTCCCATTCAGAGATAGGCAAGGTCTTTGTCCCTTTCGGCAGATTTGCATGGAGATAGCGGCTCGCTGCGTTCCATAGCGTAAGCTCGGCGCGGTGGGCTTCCTCGTACTTGTCGCGCTTGCTCGTCCAGCCATTTTTCAGCTTTTTCAGCTCGTCGTGAATGGGCTTGTACTCGGTGTAGTTCTTCCCGTATTCAATCAGCTTTTGCAATTCTTTCATGCGCTTCTCGGCGGTTTTCATGCCCTCCCGGATAGCGTCGGCTTGGTCGCTGACAGAGGAAAGGGCAGCGTCCAGCTCGTCAAGGGTGGAAATGCCATGCTCGGAAAGATAGTTGACCGCCTTTGCAACGGTTTTCAGTTCGTCGGCGGTGTGCTGCCTTTGCCAACTCTGCGAATACTTCCGGCTCTTTTCTCTCTGAACGCTTAAATACTTCATCAGCAGATTTGCAAGGCCGGGGGATTGCGGGGGCTGCTCCGGGGCGGTTTCCCGCGCCTTGAACAGTTCGCCAATCCATTCTTTGAGCTTTCCAATCTGCGCCCGGATTTCCCGGATAAGGCGGTTTGCTTTTTGGATATTCCGGTTCAGCTCGCCTTTCTCGGTGGCTACGCCTTTCTTCTCCATTTGACAAGCTGCTACGCCCATGTGGACGGTGGGCAGCTCGTCAATGCCGCGCTCGGCGTTGCTGCGGTGGTCGATACGCTCCGGGCTTCCGGCGCGTTCAAGGTAGACGTTTGAAATATCCGCCCACGCCTTGCGCCACAAAAGCGCGTTGCCCTTGTCGTTCCAGCCTGTGAGGTCAACTTTGTGTGTCTTGTATCTGCCGCTTGGTAAGCGTATGCGCTCGCCGTTCTCGTCAAGGTCATATTCCTTTTTGGACTTCGCCGCCCACGCGCCGCGCTCGTCAAGGGGGCGCATGGTAAGCATGATATGACAATGGGGGTTGCCGCTGTCGGTGTCGTGAATGGCAAAATCAACGCACATTCCTCTGGAAACAAATTGAGAGGAACAGTATTCCCGGACAAGCCGGATCTGTTCCTCTCTGGATAACTCTATGGGAAGCGCCGCGTCAATCTCTCTGGCAAGCTGGGCGTTCCCGGCTTTCTCGTAAAGCTCCACGCTGTTCCACAAGGTTGAACGGTCAGAGAAAGAGGGCGGGGCATTGGGCGGCAGTAGGATTTCCGTATGGACAACACCGCCTTTGCGGGTGTAGTCGTGGGTCATTCCGTCCCACTCATTTGTCAACTTTTCGCCGCTTCGGTAGGCGGCTGCGGCAACGGCTGATTTGCCCTTGCCCCGGCTGACAATGCTGATATTACAATGGTAGATGGCTATGGGTATCACCTCCCGGATAGGATAATAAAACCCGCAAAAATGGTACAGACGCCAACGGCGGGTGTACTGTTTTTGTGGGTGTGCAGGGATAGCCGCGTAAGCGGCGCAAGGGGTGCAGCCCCTTGTTGCGGCAAAGCCGCCAATGTCGGTCAGAGAGGGAAGCAAGCGGCTTTCTCTCTGTGCCGACAAGCCCTCGGCAGAGCGCACGCACCCGTAAGGGTGTATAAGTGCGCCCTTTGTGCCAAAGGGATTATTCGCTTTTCCCGCCCTTGGTGCGTTTTTTCAGATAAGCCCGCGCTTCCTCGCTCGTCAAGGCAAGCCGGAGAAAGGCGGCGGCTTCCTCGTCGGTCATGGTCTTGGCTTCCGGCACAATGCTCTCAAAGACCGCACCCCGGACGATCAGCCGATGGCTGCGCGTCCTGCGTTCCTCTTGGGATAACTTTTGCCGCAACACCTTTTCCCGGTTTTCAAGCTGCCGGATTTTCTTCTTCCCGTCCTCAATCTCGGCTTGCAATTCCTCGCGGTTTTTTTCTCTCGGTTTCGTCATGGGTGGTCACTCCTTTCTACCTGTCGGCATAGAAAAAGGACAGTCGATTTCCTCGGCTGTCCTTTTGATTAGGGTGTTTGGTTTACTCCGTTCTGCTCAATAAATGGGAATATTAAATATCAATACGCCCTTTAATACATTCCTATTAAAACATCAGCTTCGATTGTCAAATGTGTGAGAGTACACCAATCAACGCAATCTTTTTCAACGCAAAAGAGAAGCGGCGTCATTTCAATAAACGACATTCTTTGTTCTGATGACAACTGTACGGTGGCTGAAACCGTTTCTCTTGAAATGGTTTTAAGATATTTCTCAAAATATTCAACGACAGACTCATTTGAATAATCTGGATTTTTCAAGTGTGCTTGCACTTTAGTCCTAATTTCCCTCAAATGATTTTTCGTAGGAATTACTTTCACAACATATCCGTTAGGAGATAGCAATCGCTGAAATTCTTTGTAGTGTGCAGGCGAAAATATGTCTAAAATACAATCCATACTTCCGTCTTTCAAAGGGATTTTTGATAAGTCAGTAACAAACCACTTCACTGCTTTGCGCTTGTCTTTTTTTGATGCAATCTGTATTGCCTCCCTTGACAAGTCAAAAGCAAAGATGTTTCGTTCTGTTCTTTGCTGTATCTGCCTTGCATAGAAACCCTCGCCGCAACCAACATCTAAAATGTTTCTTATAGATGGCGTATCAGAAATAAACTGTATGATTTTCTCCAACACAACATCATACATGCCATACTCCAAAATTTGGTGCCGGTTGTCAAAAGACCGCTTGCTGTAGTTGGTTTTGGGCGATGATTTTAACAACAAATTTACATACCCATATCTTGAAATATCAAAGCAATGTCCATGTCTACAAATTAGGCTATTGCCTTGTATATCCATTGATTTTGTGCAAATTGGGCATTGAAAATAAACCTTGCTGTCTGCAAAGCGTGATAAATTATTATTCATTTGTTTTTCCTCCGTAATTACATCTCTGCTTCAATAAGCGAGTTATGCAGTACGGATAACCGCAACATAACTCGCGGTTTTATCTTAATCTCATAAATGTAACCATTGTGTTGTCCTCCAATCAATTCCGCAGTATTACTCTGCTTTTAGAAAAAGTATAGCACAAAACTATGAACATTTCCACTCTATTTCAGCCTGTCGGCGGCGTTGCTCTCTCTGGCGTACCGCCGCGCCGCTTCCCGCCGTTCCTCGCTGTATGGGGCGGTCAGACGGAAAGAGAAGCGGCCTTTCTCAATGTCAAACTCCATGCAGCCCGTTTCCGGGTCTGCGTCAGTCTGCTGGCAGATCGCCGGATAACGGCGGCTGTATGCAAGCAGACGCTTTTTCAAGGCGGTGTTGTGGGTGCGGATATGGATAAGGGGGTCTTTCTCGTCAAACCAAATATCGGTGGTCTTTTCCTGCTTGGTAAGCCCTGTTCTCATGCAAACTCCTTTCTGTGCCCCTGTTACGCAATAGGGGCATTTTTCGGGTGTTTTCTCCGGCTCTTGACTTGGAGAAAACGGCGTTTTTGACGATAAAAACCGCCCGGACGTGGAATGTATCGTCGGGGCGGCTGTTATCGCAAGATTTCCGATTTTTCCGGCTCTTGACCGTCAGACGCAGATAAACACGAACTGTCGGCAAGTATCGTCTTGAGCAGCTTGTCGCGGAATGTTTCTGTGCTGCTGTGATTGAAAAATAACTCCGCAACAATAGTCTGCCCGTTTCTCTGCGTCGTGATAATACTGTCGGGGTTCCGGGGCGCGGTGGGCGTCCCGTTCTGTTCTGTCATAGGCGGCTCCTTTCTCCGGGCGCAAAAGAGGGACTTCCCGTAGCCGGAAAATCCCTCTTGGTTGTCGGTTATTCTGTTTTACTGTGCGGGCTGTGCGGCGGCGGTCTGCGCCTTTCTCCTTGCCCGGTATTCCCGCGCCTTGATACGGTCATACTCCCGCTGCTTTTCAAGGTTTCGCGCCCGGTACTCCCTTGAATACTGCCGGTGATAGGCGCGGCTCTTTTCCTTTTTGGCTTCTTCGATTTCCTCCCGCATTTGCCGGATTTCCTGCTCCGTTGGCTCTGTAAGCTGTGTCACTTCGTTCTCAAATTTGCCGATATAGTTGAAATATATCCCGATGTGCTGAATGGCTTGTTTTGCCCTTTTCTTGTCGCGCTCATGCACTTCAATCCGGCTGATAAACTCGTTGAGAATGGCGGGGGTCAGGTCGGTAAAGGCAGCGTAGCGTTCCGTCAGCTTCAAAAACTTCTGCGCCCGTCCGCCCGCGTTCTCAAAAGCGGATAGCTGCTCTTGCAGCTCGGCAAGCTCCGCTTTCAGCGCATAGTATTCTTCTGAATACTTCTGCGACATTTGCTCATAGCGGTCTTGCGGGATCGTGCCGAGGGCGTTGTCCTCATAGAGCTTGTTCAGCACCTTGTCAATCTGTTCAAGGCGCGTCGTGATTTGCGGGATACGCTTCTGCTGTTTCTTGGTCTTGTCGGTCTGCTGCATGGCAAGGTTCTTTTTCACTAAGGCTTCAAATTCCGCCCAGTTGCTGATAGAATAGTCCTCGATTTTCTTCAGCACTTCCGCGATGGTCTGCATGAGCAAATCCGCGTCAATGATGTGCGGGGAATTGCATTTGGGGTTTTTGGCTTTTCCCTTGTGGTACTCGCTGCAATAGGCAACATGACGCTTGCCGCCATTCCGATAATCTATGCGAATGTGCATTTTCGCACCGCAATCCTTACAGAAAAGCAAGCCCGACAAAGGGTGGATTTCCCCGTCCCCGTTGGGGCGTTTGACGGGCGCATTTTCCAAAATCCGCTGTACGGTTTCAAAGTCGGTGCGGTCAATAATCGGCTCATGCACATTTTCGGTTATCTGCCATTGGCTCCGGTCTACATAGTGGTTCCGCTTGTCGCAGAAGTGCTTTGTGGTCTTGAAGTTGACAACATCACCGCAATACTCCTGCCGTGTGAGGATATGGGTCAGGGTGGCTTTGTTCCACTTATAGCGGTTGGCCTCATTGAGCGCCCTGTTTTTACAGGTTCCCCGCCCGCGCTCTTTCATGTAGAATGTGGGCGTTGGGATTTGCGCCTGCGTGAGATATACGGCAATTTGGTTTCGGTTTTTTCCGTCCAGAAACAGGCGAAAAATCAAACGAACAACTCCGGTGGCTTCCTCGTCGATAATCCAAAAATCCTTGTTGTCCGGGGATTTGACATAGCCATAGGGGGCTTCGGTGGCAATCGGCTTTCCACTCATGCCCTTCGTCTTAATGCCGGTCTTTACTTTCTTGCTGATGTCCTTTGCGTACCACTCCGACATGATGTTGATAAAGGGCGCAAACTCCAATGTATCGGGCTTTTCGCTGTCTATCCCGTTGTTGACTGCGATAAAGCGCACATTGTTCCGTCTGAATATCTCCATCGCATTGCCGACTTGGAGATAGTCACGCCCCCAGCGTGTCAGGTCTTTCATAATGCAGACACCGATTTTCCCGTTCTCTACATCGTCCATCATGCGGGAGTAGGCAGAACGGTCAAAAAATCTGCCGCTTTCGTCATCGTCAATGTAGTGCCGGATATTGGTTAAGTGCTGCCCTCTGGCGTAGTTCTCCAAAAAGATTTTTTGGTTCTGTATCGAGTTACTCTCACCGCCGTCCCTGTCCTCGTCGCCCACGGAAAGGCGGGAGTAAAGGGCTGTAATTTTACTATAATCAGTCATGTGCATAACCTCCTGTGCGTCCATATAGGCTTCCTTTACACTTAAAATTATGCACTCCACTGGGCAGAGCGGTGTTTTCCACCGTTTCCGTAATTTCCAAGGGGCCGCTTGCGTGGATCTGGAGCTTTTTTACACTTCCGTCCGCCTGATAGCCCATTGGGGGCTTGGTTTCCTTGAGCCACATGGGACGATCCGGCTCCAAATCCTCAAAGACCGCCTGACCGAAGGTATCTGTAATTTGGGTCGCAAGAGGGGAACCCATGCAATGCTCGTTGTCATACAGCGCAAACTCCGCGTCCGACAGGACATGGGCGTCACCGCTGTCCCTCTTGATAACAGTCAGCTTACCTTTCACGGTGTTCGGCAGATCATTTTCGACCTTGTCTACATTTTTTGCCCCATCAACTGGTTGAATGGGGGAAGGTTTTCCGTCCGGGCCGATGGTAAATTTATAGGTCACCGTATCCGGAATATACTTCCCAGGGGCCTTTGTCTGCTTAAAGTAATACGGCTTGCCGTCCTTGTAGGGAAGCTCTGGAAACTTGACATTTCCATCTTGATCGCTGGTCACGGGTGGACGGATCGGGTTGGTACAGCCCTCATCTTCATACAGGGTAAATTCCGCATCGGGCAGAGGGATCTGATGCTTGTTCACCACCTTGAAGGGAACACTGCCGCGCACAAGGCTGTTTTTCAGCGTCAATTCGATCTGTTTCGCGGCAGCTGTGGGAGCGATCACCAGATTTCCGTCCGCGTTTTTCGTGACACCGTAAGGCAACGGCTCTACAAATGTGTAGCCTGACTGATAGCCCGTCGGAGTGGTCTCCACCAGCTCGTAGGATTTACCCAGCTTTAACGCCTTGAAGGTGAGTTTACCGGCGCTGTCCGTCACACCCTGACTGAACGCCATGCCGCGCTTGCTATCAGCCGTGTCCCACAGATAGAGGGTGAAGGTCACACCGGAAAGCGGAGCGCCGTTTTCCCCCTGCTTTGTCAGCGTCAGGCTGCCCTTTTTGGAGGATGCCGCACCGCCGCCTCCACCGCCACCGCCGCCTGCGGCCACGGGGTTTTGCTTTTCGCCGCCCATGATCGATGCACCGGCTCCCGTGCTGAAGGCGATTTTATTGGAATAACTCTGATTCTTAGTCATGTCCAGAATATCCGCCGCATAGGTCAGCACATAGGCATCGGTTCCGTTCGGCAGTTTCACGGTGAAGGAATTGTCCGCCGCATTGGTGGTAAAGCTCCAGCCCTCTGTCACCTCCGCACCTTTGGTGGCGGTGGGTGCGCCCTTGCCGTCATTTCCTGTGCTGCCGGTCAGAGCAGCGTGATGCAGCTTGACGGTATCCGGGTCCAGCCGCAGACCTGCCGGCAGTGTATCCGTCACGGAGGCATTGCTCAACGGTACATGGAACGGGTTAATGGTTACCGTGTATGCGATCTGTTCGTCAGTTGTATTCAGCGCACCCGACTTATGAAGGCCGTGGTTGGAAATGGTCTGATTGACATCAGCGGATACCGGTTTAAATTCCTCTCCAAACGCCTTTCCATTCATCTCAATGCGGTTGCTCAACGAAACATCGCTCCCCGTGCCAAAGCCCAGTTTATCCGGGTCGATGCTTGTCCGGAATGTGACCGTGGTTTTCGTGGAAATATCGCCGAGCTCGATGGTCAAAACCTGTCCGCTTTGCGTTGCCGTGACAGGTGCGGCCGGAGCTGCCCCGTTTACCTGCAAGGAGTTCTCCGCATAGGTCAGACCATCCGCCAGCGTATCCGTGAGAACCAGATTGCCCAGAGGCATCCCGCTTTCGTTCACCGTAACCGTCCACTGGATCTTTCCGCTTGCGTAATCATATATCGGTGTTTCTTTTTTCAGAATTTGGCTGGAGACATCGGCAATGGCACTTGATGTCTGGTTAGATACCTGACCGCCTAATGTCATGCTTCCTGTTACGGTGTTTGTTGCTGTTTTATGCTCTGTGATGTTCCCCGCAAAGGCGCAGGGGTCATTGAGTTTGGTAACATAGGTAATGGCAATGGAGGTATTACCCACATCGCCCACCTTAAATTCCAGCTTACCATTGTTTTCTGTCAGGGTCAGCAAGGGGGTAGTTGTACCAATTTGCACGCTACTTGTTCCGTCGGCCACAATAGAGCAGGTATTTCCTGCCCAGTTCGCCTCTTGAATAGTGACCTCACCGCTGTATTTACCATCAAATTTCACCTGAATGCCGCTGCCCCAATAGCCCGTGATTTCCTCCCAGTTCAGTGAGGAACCAATCGTATGGCCGGTTCCCTGGCAGGAAATATCCTTTCCGATGCTGCCGAAGTCATCCGTCAGTTCCGCATTGGACAATGCGGCTTTGTTGGGGTTGATGGTCACCGTCCATTGGCTGCTTCTTGCGCTGCGGAGATAGCCCTCCTTCTTACCGTCAAAGCCCTGATTCACCTTAGTCAGCGGCGCGGTGCTTACTCCCGCGCCCTTGCCCACCCCCACAGTCACAGTGGGGTGATAGTTTTTACTATCTATTGTAAAATCAATCCTGGCGGTGTTTGCACCTAAGTCGTCGCCCTTCTCGTAAAAGGTTTCCTTTACCTTGGTATCGTACACCAGAGTAGCCTTGCCACTAACGAACGAACTACTGTCCAGCGTCAGAGAGAAGGATTTCGTTGTCGCATCCACCGTCAGCGTATGCGGGGTTCCATTCAATGTCGGCCCTTTGGCAGGATCACTATCCGCAGTGACCAACTCAAGGCTGTCCGGCAATGTATCGGTCAGGGTGATTGCTGTCCCTGCCAGTATGGCCCCGCGGTCTACCGTCACTGTCCAACGGAGCAGACGGCCATCGGCACTTACCTTCTCGACCTTTTTCGATAGATAGGTGGTTTTTTCCAGCGTATATTTTGCGGTTCCCTTGATGTCCAATGGCTTCAATTCGCCGTCCGCCGATTCCTTCCCCCACAGGACAGCTTGATTGGTGAGTGTTCCGCCCTGACTGGCTGCTGCGTTGCTGTTGGGCATCGGCAAAGAGAGGGCCGTGTCGATTTTTGTCGGGTAGGTTATGGTGATCGGCTGTTCCCAGTTGGTTTTATCTTCTCCCATATTGGAGACCGTCAGGGTTCTGGCCGTACTGTCATAAGTAACCGCAGCACCGCTGATTGCCGCGCTACCCCGCTTGACAATCACTTTGCTGGAATTGACAACTCCACTGGTACCTAAAAACGTGGGGATCAGCCCCTCTCCCAGCGTATCATGGATCTGAAAACCAGTCTTTTCCGTGTTCTTGTAAGGCGTGTAGGTAATCGTCCAGTTCAGGAGGTTCGGGTCACCGGAATCCTTTTCCACTGTTTTTGTCAGCTTAGCCGCCTGTTCCCTGATCTCATCCGCGTCAAGCCCTACCGTGACAGTAGTACCGGTCGTTAATTCGATATTGTAGCGGTTTTCCACTCCTTCCACCTTAGGCGCAGTCCCTTTGTCAAATTCGCAGCCAAAGTAGAAATACGTTCCGGTAACTTCGTGGTCGCCGTTTACAAAATCTTCGGTAAAGGTCAGAGACGCGCCGGATGTGTCCCAGTTCAGTGTGGCGAATGTGCTTGTTGTTCCATCGTCGTGACTCAGCTTTAATTCCTCACTGCCTTCCCCCGTGATCTTCAAGCCTTTTGGGATCGGCACGGCATAGGGTGTGTCTGCTGATATCGTTTTGCCAGCGGCAATGTCGAACTCATAGTATAAGAGCATCTGACTTGCGTTTTTAATGAGGTACTCGTCTGTTACTTTTGTCCCGTCAGTTGGCGTGGTTCCCTCGTACAATTCTACCTTCGTGATCGCTGCAACCTCCGTCAACTGCTTGCTGTCCGCCGCAAAGGCTGACAGCGGCAGGAGGGAGCACAGCAGAACACCGCAGAGCAGCAAACTCCCCAGCCTCGTTTTTAGCCTCATAAAATATATTCCTTTCTTTGTAATGGCTCTTTTTTGTCTGCCCGTCTGTCTCAGGCATTCCCTTGGGATTTCAGAGGGGAATTGTCATGCGGATACTCCCTTATTAAATCTCTTTCGAGCCATAATACTTTGATTGTAAATCAAATTTATACCAAATTTGTCGTTAAATGTAAAGTCACACAAAACAAGAACCTCGATTGGCTCTATGAATCGAGAATTTCTTTAATGATACGGTCAATTTTCACTTTATAAAGTCGCTGCTGAAACAGGAAAAGGAGCAGTGAGCCGCACGGTAACTGAATGCGGTGATTTTTGTAACAGGGTCTCAGCTTGACACCCTGTTTTTTGTGCCCTGTTTTGGCCTCCAAAAATTTTTTCAGATTTTTCAAAAAAATATGTTCGCTTTCGGGCCTTGAATATTGTAGTAAGGGGGTGAGAGGGTCACCCGCCCCTCCATGCACCTTGAAAACCAAATACCCATTCATCAAGTACATCCGTTCCGATGCGCGAAAGCGCGAGCCACAGCAGCAGGGGACGCCATGACCTCGGTTTACCGGGCCGAGCGAGAAACCCCTCTGCGAGTATCGGGTTGCCCCCGATATGGCGATGACAGTCGGAATGACAATGGTACTCCCGCCCAGCCACAGTCTCAAGCAATGGGGGCGGCTCTGTCAGAACGGCAGTTAGGGTGAAACGCCCGTGAGGAGGTGCAGCACACCGCCGCTTGATGATTTCCCAGGCTCCGGCCTGCACACGGGGTGTCGAGGACAAATAGTGTGCGATACGCCAACAAGGAGGATAAGGATGCGGTTTTTGCTGATTTCAAGCCGCAAAATATGACCGGGCCTGCATGAAGGCCCGGTCAATTTGCGTTCAAACGGAAATAATTTCCCTATGGAGGTGTGACCTTGGAAAAAAAGGAAAACTTGCAGCGGATCGGAGCCGCGACCTATGTGATCGAGCGGGTGTTTGCCAGCGGCAGGACACCGCGGGAGGCCGTGGCGGAAGAAATTATTACCACCGCTAAAAAAGCTGATTTTTTTGACCACTCAGGCAATAAAGCAATATAATGTCCATGTAAATGAGTGGTTCCGGAAGGGAGGATATTATGTGGGACCACATCAAACTCGCTGACATTTACTGCCGCTTACAATGGTATCCGCGGCATCCTTGTAGATGGTCTTTAACTGACTTTGGGACTGCAAAATAATAGAAGCCGAGATTTCCCGGCTCCGGATGGTGGCGATCAGCTTGTCGAAGTTGGGTATCTGCCCGATGTTGGTGAACTCGTCCAGGAGGCACCGCACATGGACGGGCAGCCTGCCGCCGTACACATCGTCCGCCTTGTCGCAAAGGAGATTGAATAACTGGCTTTGCAGCATGAAGTTGATGGTGTTGAGGACCTTGATGCGGTACGGCTCATAGATGACCTTCCCGCGGGCGTCCCGCATAGGCTTTCCGTTCTCGTCCAGCTTGGGAGCGCCTCGCCGCAGCATGGTCCCCACCTCGGACAAAAGCTGCCCTTTGGGATCGGTGACCACATAGCTGCTGTGCATCTGCATGAGGGAGGGCTTGACGAAGAAGCGGGTCTTGCCGCTGCCGCTGCCGCCGATGGCCAGGATGTTCTTGTTCCGGGCGTACTTGGGATTTTTCGGGCGGCTGGACATGGTGAGCTTTTCCGTCTGGGTCAGAGGGATGTTCCAGTCGGGAACCGGATCGACATAGGGGGCAATATCGGCCGCCGTGCCCCATCGTGCGCTGCTGGCGTTTGGGACAGGAAAAGGGTGCTGATATTTCACATCAGCACCCTTTATCCTGCCAATATTAAAATTTTTGACTTCACATCGTGTTCCTTGCCTCTGAAAACATTGATTTTACTGGACTATCTCATGTTTTCTTATTAGGGGGCGGGGAAGGCTTCCGGTCTTTTTTTATTGCTGCTGCACCCGGGCCAGCGCCAGGATGCAGTCTGTCTGTGCTTTCACATTGAGTTCTCCCGGGCCTTGGCAAAGCAGGCCGTCCCATTCACTGAGAGACAGCTGGTTTGCCTCCCCGCTGCCCTGATACAACAGCAGCACGCCCTTTTCCCCGGGGAAAAAGGTGAAGGTATGGCTTTCGCCCGCTTTCAGCCGTAGGCCCCGGATGCAGCCCTTTGTCCCCTCCCGGAGCATCAGGTTAAAGTCCTGGGCCTGACCCAGGCTGACGGTGTGCCAGTCCCCGGAAAAGGTGTCCTGTTCCAGCACCGCCAGGTCTTTTTCTCCATGGCCTTCGTAAAGGAGGCGCAAAGCGCCATTGAGCACCATAATGTGCCGTTCCACCCCGGGAAGGGGCGTAAAGTCCGATCGGTCACAATCCACCCCGGCGCTGCTCACCCGAAACAGGAAATCCCGTTTGCCATAATCGGCTTCTTCCGGGAAAATATACACCTGGGTAGTGGAGCCGCCCGACCAAGTGGAGACCTTGTGCCCCTCACGGGGCAGTTTTCTCATTTCCATAGCTTCTAGCGGATGTAGTCCACAGCGCCTTCTACCCGCTCTTTGCCCTGGGGTACTTCTCCCTTGGGATAGCCCAGGATCACGCCGGCCACGCCGATGTAGCCTTCCGGAATACCGGCATCTTTGGCAAAGGCCTGGCCCTGGGGGGTGGTGAGATAGCGGCCGATGCAGTTGATCCAGCAGGAGCCAATGCCCAGGGAAGCTGCCGAAAGGAACATATTCTGGATGGCCAGAGAACAGTCGGCCACAGGGGCGATGTTGTCCTGTTTGCCGGTGACGATCACCAGGGTGGGAGCGCCGTAGAACATATCCCGGTCGGTCTCCATCATCTCCTGGCAGCCCTTGCGGATGCGCTGGATGGTCTCTTTGTCCTGGACCACGGTGAAATGCCAGGACTGCTGGTTCATGGCGCTGGGAGCCCACAGGCCGCAGCGGATGATCTGCTCCAGTTCTTCTTCCTTGATCTGCTTTTCCTCATAGCTGCGCCAGCTGCGCCGGTTCAGGATATTTTGAATCACTTCGTTCATATGCAAAACCATCCTTTCTTTTCCGCCCCGTATCAAGGGCATTTTCTATATTTTAGTGTAGCACAACCCACCCCGCCCTTGCAAGAGGGATGTTGCCCCCAAAAGGCGCAAGTGGTAAAATAAAGCGGTATGTGATTTTTTGAAAAAGCAGGTGGCGGGATGTTGTCCAAACTCACGAGATTTTTCCGGCGGGAGCCGGTGCTGTCCATTGCGGCCCTGGCCGCCATTGTGACGGCCTTTTTTGCCCCCTTTTCCCCGAAGGCCATAGGGGAAGCCATCGACTGGCGGGTGCTGGCCCTTCTTTTTTGCCTGATGGCGGTGGTACAGGGGCTGGAAGGAGCCGGACTGTTTGAAAAATTGGCCCAAAGCGCCATTCAGCGGGCTGGAAGCCTGCGGGGCCTGTGCGCCGTTCTGGTGCTTCTGTGCTTCTTCTCCTCCATGCTGGTGACAAACGATGTAGCCCTTCTGACCTTTGTGCCCTTTGCGGTGCTGGTGCTGCGGGGAGCGGGCTTTGAAAAGCACCTTTTATATGTGGTGGTGCTCCAGACGGCAGCGGCCAACCTGGGAAGCATGGCCACCCCGGTGGGCAATCCCCAGAACCTCTTCCTTTTTTCCCGCTACCAGATGAGCGCCCCCTATTTCTTCATCCGGGTGCTGCCGGTGGCCGGGCTTTCTCTTTTGCTGCTACTTCTCCTGCTGCTCCCCATTCCCCGGGGAAGTCTTTCGGTGCAAAGCGGCCAAAGCCCCCGGCCCCTTTCCCTCAAAGCCATTTTGCCCTATGGCATTCTCTTTGCCTTGTGTCTGTGTACCGTTTTGCATCTGGTGCCTTATCCCATCACCTTTGTGCTGGTTCTGCTTTATCTTGCAGTCAAAGACCGGCCCATCCTCCGCCGTGTGGACTACGGCCTGCTTCTGACCTTTGTGTTTTTCTTCCTCTTTGTGGGCAATCTGGGGGCCATTCCCCCGGTGAAGCAAGCGCTGTACCAGGCCATCCAGGGCCGGGAAATGATCGCCTGTACCCTGATGAGCCAGGTGATCAGCAATGTGCCCGCCGCCGTGCTGCTTTCCGGCTTCACCGAAAAAGGCGGTGCGCTGCTGCTGGGCTCCAACCTGGGCGGACTGGGCACGCTGGTGGCCTCCCTGGCCAGCCTGATTTCCTTCCGCCTCTATGGCAAAGCCCAACCGGAGCAAAAGGGCCGATATCTTCTGTATTTCACCCTGGTGAATGTACTGCTGCTTCTGCTGCTCCTTCCCCTGTGTCTGCTGCTGGACCGATAAACAAAAAAGCGCCCAAAGGGCGCTTTTTTTATGCTTCTTTTTTTCAGACTGCCCCAGATGGCGCAGGCAAAGACCACAGCTCCTCCCGGCACTTCCCGGAGGGAAGGGATCTCCCCCGGGAACAATGCAGCCAGCAGAATGCCGTACACCGGCTCCAGGCAGGAGGCCACGCTGGCCGTCTGGGCCCGGATGGTACGCAGGCTGCCGATAAACAGGGTATGGGACAGGGCGGTGAACACCACCCCCAGCAGCAAAAGGCCGCTCCAATCGGACAAATGCAGAACAGGACGCAGCCAAAGCAGACAGGGAGTGAGGATCACAGCGGCCCACAGCTGCTCCCAAAAGGAGACCATGGCCGCTGGAAGGCTGCCCACCCATTTTTGATTGAACAGTCCCAGCAAAGCATAGCTGAAACCGGACAAAAGGCCCCACAGGGCCCCCAGCCACAGCGTTCCCCCTCCTTCCAGGGGAGTGGCCAGCAGGATGCCGCCGAAGGCCGCAAAGGCCAGCGCCACATCCCAGCCACGGGGCTTTTTCCCGGTAAAGAGCGGCTCCAAAAAAGTGACGAATATGGGAAAGGCCGAAAAGGAGATCAGGCCCATGGCCACGGTGGAAACCTGGATGGCCTGATAAAAGGTGCTCCAGTGAAAGGCCAGCAGAACGCCCAGGGCGGCCAGAGCCCCTGCTGTTTTTTCATTCTTTAGCCCTTCTTCTTTTCCAGAAATGCATAGACCGGCAGACCGATCAGCGTCAGGCCGATGCCCACCAAAGACTGAACGGGGTCGGAGATCACCGTGCTGATAAGGATATACATGGCCCCCAGTGCCCCCACAATGGGCACCACCGGATAAAGGGGCACCCGATAGGGACCTTTTTTATCCGGGTGCTTTTTCCGCAGGATAAAGACGCCCAGAACACCCATGGTAAAGAAGATCCACAGCACAAAGATCAAAAGATTGGTCAGGGTGTTGAAAGAGCCAGACAGGATATAAATGGCCGCCAATCCGCACTGAAAGATCAGAGCGTTAGCCGGGGTGCCGTATTTGGGATGCAGCGCCCCCAGCACCCGGCTGAAGGGGAGCTGGCCCCGGTGACCCATGGCCAGGGGTACCCGGGCCGCCGTCATGGTGTAGCCGTTCATAGCGCCGAACACCGATATCATAACGCCTGCGGTGATAAAGGCGGCGCCCTTCTCTCCAAACAGAGCCACCGCAGCTGCAGCGCCCGGCGTAGCTGCTCCCGCCACCTGATCGTAGGGAAGCACCATGAATACCGCCAGGTTAAAGACCACATACACCGCCACCACAAAGAGCACGCCAAAGGAAATGACCCGGGGCAGATCTTTGCCCGGATTCTTCAGTTCCCCAGCCATATTGGTCACGCCGATCCAGCCGTCATAGGCCCACAGTGTGCCCAGGATGGCCGCTCCCAATCCGGCGGCACCGGTAGCGCTTCCTGCGGCAAAATTCAGCTCACCGCCGGAAAGCAGGCCGAAGGCGATGATGGCCGCTACCGGGATCAGCTTGCCGAAGGTGGCTACCATCTGGATGATGCCGCCATATTTGGTGGACAGAATGTTCATCCACAAAACAAAGGCCATCACGAAAATAGCCAAAGCCTTTTGCTGCCATGCCCCCATGGGGAAAAACACCGCCGCATAGGTGGCAAAAGCAATGGCCTGGGCAGCGATGGAGGCGGGATAGGAAATCACCGACTGGACCCATCCCAGGAGGAATCCCCATTTTTTCCCGTACAATTCTTCCAGATACACATACAAGCCACCGGTTTTGGGAATGGCCGAAGCGATCTCTGCCACCGACAAAGCAGCGGCCAAAGTGATGATACCGCCAGCCGCCCAGGCCACCAGGGCCATGGGCAAGCTCCCGGCACTTTCCAGCACCACGCCGGGCTTGAGGAAGATACCGCTGCCGATGATCATACCTACCACCAGCGCCAGCGCTTCCAAAAAGGTGACTGATTTTTTCAGCTGTTCTCCCGCAGAGTGTTCTTTTTCTTCTTTTCTCATATCCCTCTCCTCTTCGCTTGCTTTTTTCATTTTTTCTTTATTATATCAAATAATGCATATGCTTTCCAATCGTTTTTTTAATAAAATGAATAAGATGCAAAAAATCCCCCTTTTCCCTAAAAAATACAAGGAAAAGGGGGATTATTATTTGTGATATTTGCTTCCTGCGGCGATGGAAAAAGCCCGGTAGATCTGCTCCAGCACCATCACCCGGGCCAGATGGTGAGGAAAGGTCATAGGGGACATGGACAGGCGCAGTCCGGCTCTTTCTTTCACCTTGTCCGAAAGGCCCTCGGAAGAGCCGATGATAAAGCACAGACGGGAAATGCCGCTGCTTTGCCATTTTTCCATTTTCCGGCTCAGCTCCCGGCTGCTCATCTCCTCCCCTTCGATGCACATGGCCACCACATAGCTCTGGGGCGGAATGGCGGCCAGAATCTTATCCCCTTCCCGCTCCAGTCCGCCAGGGCGGGTGTCCTCGGGGATCTCCACCACCTCCAGGCGGCAAAAGGCACTCAGCCGCTTCTGGTATTCCTGGCAGGCTTTCAGATAAAAATCTTCCTTCAGCTTGCCGGCGCAGATCAGCTTGACTCCTGTCATCCGGCAGCCCTGCCTTTCCCGGTGAGGGAGAGGGGTGCCTTATGAGGCGCCACCGCCACCTGCACCTGCTCCCGGAGCCCGGCCAGCCGCAGCGCCCGCTCCGTTTCTTCCAGCGCCCACTCCGGCCGGTTGTTGTGCTCGCTCAGATGGGCCAGGATCACCTTTTGCAGCCCATATTTTCCCCATTCCGCCACGGCCTGGGCGGCGTCGTCATTGGACAGATGCCCCTGGGGTGACAAAATCCGCTGTTTGAGATAATAGGGATATTCCCCGTTTTTCAGCTGATACACATCGTGGTTGGATTCCAGAAACACCGTCTCCACTCCCCGCAGGGTTTCAAACACAGAGTCCGGCAGATGCCCCAAATCGGTGCAATAGCCCATTTTTCCCTCTTCGGTCTCCAGCAAAAAGCCGCAGCTGCCCGGGCAGTCATGGGGCGTGAGGAAGGGAGTGATGCGCACCTCCCCAAGCCAGAAGGGTGCATCGGGCTCCACGACCTCCAACTGGTCGTGGGCGCACTTTTCCTTCAGCCCTTCCACCGTGGGGACGGTGGCATGGATGGGGGCCCGGCAGTGCTTGGTCAGCACCGGCAGGGCGCTGACATGGTCGGAATGGGTGTGGGTGATGAGCACATCGGTGATGTCTCCCAACGCAATGCCCAGCTGGGACAGGGCATTGCGGATGTACTTGGTATTGGTGCCCCCATCGATGAGCAGGGTACGGCCTCCTCCCTGGAACACCGAACAGTTCCCCGAAGAGGAACTGGCCAGGCTGTAAAAACGGGTCATAGTTTCCTTCCTTTGTCCTTCAAAAATAGCGGCGGCACGGAAAACCCGCGCCGCCGGAACAAATCATTTCTGCTTGTCCTTTGCCATTTACCGGGCCATGGGCACCGCATCCTCCTCGGACACAGTCACCCGGCGGATATCGGCTCCCATCCCCTGGAGTTTTTCCACGATGTTGTCATAGCCCCGCTCGATATAAGCGATCTCCTCCACCTCGGTGACGCCCTTGGCGGCCAGACCGGCGATGACCATAGCGGCCCCGGCCCGCAGATCGCAGGAACGCACCTTGGCGCCGGTGAGCTCGCTCACCCCTTCGATGATGGCCACTTTGCCGTCCACCTGGATCTTGGCCCCCATCCGCCGCAGCTCTTCCACATAGCGGTAGCGGTTGTCCCACACCCCTTCGGTGATGATGCTGGTGCCTTCCGCCAGACACAAAGCGGCGGCCAGCTGAGGCTGCATATCGGTGGGGAAGCCCGGATAGGGCAGGGTTTTGATATTGATGCGCCGCAGAGGCCCTGTACGGCTGACCCGCACGGCGTCGTCCATCTCTTCCACCTGGGCGCCCATCTCGATGAGCTTTGCCGTGATGCACTCCAGGTGCTTGGGAATCACATTGCGCACCAGCACGCTGCCGCCAGTGGCCATGACAGCGGCCATATAGGTGCCCGCTTCGATCTGATCGGGGATCACCGAATAGGTGCCGCCGTGAAGCTCTTTCACGCCCCGGATCTTGATCACATCGGTACCGGCCCCCATGATCTCAGCGCCCATGGCGTTGAGGAAGTTGGCCAGGTCCACAATGTGGGGCTCTTTGGCGGCGTTTTCGATCACCGTCTGGCCTTCGGCCAGAGTGGCGGCCAGCATGATATTCATGGTGGCGCCCACAGACACCACATCCAGATAGATATTGGCGCCCCGCAGGCCCTGGGGAGCCTGGGCATAGACAAAGCCATTCTTCACGCTGACTTCGGCGCCCAGAGCTTCAAAGCCCTTCACATGCTGATCGATGGGGCGCACCCCGCCGAAATTACATCCGCCAGGCATAGCCACTTCGGCCTTGTGATAGCGGCCCAGCAGAGTACCGATCAGATAATAGGAAGCCCGCATTTTCCGCATCAGATCCTCAGGGGTGCGGATGTTGCGCATATGGCGGCAGTCGATCTCCACGGTGGTGGGGTTCATGCTGCGCACCTGGGCCCCCATCTGCTGGAGGATCTCCAGCTGGATGATCACATCGCTGACCTGGGGCACATTCTCGATGCGGCAGACGCCGTTGACCAAGATGGTGGCCGGAATGATGGCCACGACGGCGTTCTTTGCGCCGCTGACGGTCACTTCGCCCCGCAGCGGTTTATTTCCATTGATGATAAATTTATCCAAATTCCTCATTCTCCCGGCAGTGTATTCCAGTTGCTCCCTTGCAAGATGCCGCCCCCCGGCGGCAAGAAGAACGACAGAGCTTCGTTCATCAAAAATTTACTGTTGTTTTATATATTTTACCACAGTCATCCCAGAATGAAAAACAAAATCCCACAGATTTTCACCTAAGTTTTCACCAATCCCCAGGGCGTATCCTCGTGCACAATGACCAAAGGCTCATTCCACCGGATTCTCCCCTGTGTCCACTGTGAAACTTTTTCCGTCTGCTTCCACCTGCCAGACAGGAAAAAGCAGGTAATTTCCGTTGCCCTGATCCCGCAGGCGATAGCTTTCCCGGGCGCTTTCCGGCGGCTGGGAAAAGCCTTCCTCCCGCCACAGACGGCGCAGGCTGACTACCATCTGATAGCTCTTGGCCCCTTCGCCCACCTGACGAAGCTGGGTATCCATCAGCCAGCGGCCCTCGGCCACAAGGCCATTCCCCTTTGTCCGGCAGGTGAGGGTGCATTCCATCAGCTCTTCTCCCGAGGGCATCCCCTGGAAAAAGGCCACCTGCTCCCCCTCTTCCTCCCGGCGGCAGTTGTCCATGGGGAAGCCGGCCTTTTCCAAAAGCTCCTGCCACTCCTCCCCGGTGAGGGAAGACTCCGTAAACAGCTCCAGCCGCACTTCGCCCCCGGTGTAGAAGGTGAGGGTGCCCTTTTCCGAAGAAAACCGGGAAACGCCGCCGTCGGTATCGCTTTCTTCGGTGCCCAGAAGGGCCTGGGCCGCCTTCTTTTCCAAAGCGGTATCCCGGCTTGCGGCGTACACCGGCCGCTGGGTTCCCAGATCCCGGAAAATATCTTCGTCAAACTCTCCCACATCCTCCTGCAGCAGGGCAAGGGCCTGATCCATAGCCCGGCGCTGCTGGGCCCAGCCGTGGCTCACCTGCCACAGAAGATTTCCCGCCAAAAACAGGTTGGTGCAGATGAGCACCACCAGCAAAATGGTTTTGGCCCGGCTCCATTCCATGGCTTATCCCTCCTTCACCGTTGCATAGCTGAGATAGGGGGTGAGCTTGCCCTCCTGGAGAGTATAGCGGCACTGAAGCCGCACCGCACTGCTCCCCTCCCTGGCCGCAGCGGCCAGGGAATAGGGCAGCAAAGTTTTTTTCCCTGTCTGGGTCAGGGACAACAGGCTCATCTCCATGGAGATGATGACCCCTTCCCGCACATGAATGGTCACCTGCTGGGAGGAAAGGGGCACTCCCGAAGCCCGGCAGGAAAAGAGGATGGTGTATTCCTCCTCTTCTGCCCCTTTCTGAATGCTTTTGAGGGACAGATCCAGGGGCGAGCCTGCACTGTCCAGGGCGTCCTGGGCCACCTGCCAGCCCCGGCCGATCAGCCCCACCAGGGTGTTCTCGCCGCTCTCTCCCTCCAGGCCCTCGCCGCCGTCCACGGTGAACTGCACCGTTCCGTCCCCGCTGAGACGCAGGGAGTAATTGCCCTGGACGAATACCGCCATATCTTCTCCGGCGGCATAGCGCTTGGCCAGGTAGGGGTTCATGGAGAAGCACTCCAGCAAAGCGCGGGGCATCTCTCCGCCGCTGACGGCGTCGGTAATCACATCGGCCACTTTGCATTCATACACCGGCAGTTTGATGGCGCTGCTGGGCACCGGCTGATCAGGGACCAGCACCGACAGATTGGGGTCTTCCATGGCGAAATAGGAGCCGTCGGGGTCACATTCCTCCAACGCCGTCTGGAGCTTTTCGCTGGCGGCGGCTGTGGAAAACCGGAACCACTCCCCCTCCTCGGTCTCCAGCAGCAGGTCTACCCGGTCTTCTTCGGCCAGAAGCACCAGGCGGGAGAAGGCCAGCTCGTCCTCTCCGGGGGAGGCTCCGCTCCAGGCCCGCATAGCCGTCAGCGGCACCTGGCCGTCATATTCCAGCAAAAACCCCTGTTCCTCCAAAAGCACACGGTAATAGTCTTCCCGCTGTACCGTCTTTTTTTCCCCCATAGAGCCCAAAGCTTCCTCCAATGTGGGCCGGAGCAGGGTGTAGATGGCCGAAACCGGCTGCTGGGTGTAGGCGTAATACAGATCCCCCTGCTGAAAGGCCGACACCGCCAGGGGATAGGCGGCGGGGTCGCTTTCTTCCTCCTGCACCTGGCTGACGGTGTTTTCTCCCCGCAGCCACCGGGACAGGGTGTAAAGGGGCCCCAGGGAGGGGTCCACGCTCACGCCCAGGGACACCGAAAGGGTGAACAGCACCGCCATCAGAAGGCCGTTTGCAATCAGGGCCGCCGTTTTGATCTTTTCTTTCATAGCTGCCCCTCATGGTCCGGCGGACACACCGGCAAAGTGATGGTGACGGTGGTGCCCGCATCCAGCTGGCTTTCCACCCCAATGGTGCCCTGGTGCTGCTCCACGATCTCCTTTGCAATGGCCAGCCCCAGGCCGGTGCCGCCCCGTTCCCGGGAGCGGGCCTTGTCCACCCGGTAAAACCGTTCGAAGAGCCGGGGGATGTCCTCCTGGGGGATGCCGATGCCGGTGTCCTGCACCTTGATGACCACCTTATCCTCCTGAGAGAAAGCACTGAGGGTGACCGTGCCGCCGGGGCGGTTATATTTGATGGCATTGGAAACGATGTTGGCAATGACCTGCTCCATCCGGTTCCGGTCAGCCAGGATCAAAGGCAGGGGTTCTTCCAGCTTGGTCTCCAGGGTCAGGCCCTGGCCCCGAGCCTCGATAAGCATGGCGCTGGCAATGTTCTGCACAATGAGTTTCACCGGAATGGGGCTCATCTCCATATCCATCTTCCCATAGTCCAGCTGGGACAGGGTGAGCAGATCCTTGACGATATGGGTCATCCGGTCAGACTCGTTGTAGATCACCTGGAGGAAATTGCGGCGGGTCTCCCCGTCCAGCTCGTCCCCGGCATCCAGAAGGGTTTCAGTGTAGCCCTTCACATTGGTGAGAGGGGTGCGCAGCTCGTGGGATACATTGGCCACAAACTCCCGCCGGGAAGAATCCAGCTTCTTCTGCTCGGTGATGTCGTGGAGCACCGCCATGATGCCGCTGTTTTCATCCTCCGCCGTGCCGAACATGGCCAGCAGAATCTTGAGGATGCGCTTGTTTGCCGCATAGTCGATCTCGATGTACCGGCCGCCTTCTCCCAGATCGCTTTCCTCCACATTCAGATTGGGGAACACCTGGGTATAGATCAGCTCCGGCCCGAACTCCATGCCCAACATCTGCTGGGCCGCCGGGTTCATATGAAGGATATGGCCGCTTTTGTCAAAGGCCACCACCCCGTCGGCCATGTAGGTAAACAGGGTGCTCAGCTTGTTCCGCTCCCCGTTGACTTCGGCCAGGGTGTTTTCCAGCACCTTGGCCATCTCCCCGAAGGTGCGGGTCAGGTTGCCGATCTCGTCCGCCGATTCCGCCTGGGGCTGCTGGGAAAAGTCCCCGGCGGCGATGCGCTGGGCGGTGCGGGTCAGCCGCTGCACCGGGTTTGTGATGGTGCGGGCCAGAATGAAGCTGAGCAAAATGGTCACCGCCAGACCGAACATCAGAGAACGGATCAAAATGGTGAACATGGTCCAGGTCAGCTCATCCAGTTCCCCTTTGTCGTCCACCACGGCCAGCACATAATTGCCCCCATCCACCGGCAGGGCCACATCGAAATAGGGGGACAGGGCGGTGATGGTCTGCCCCACTTCCCCCTCCATGGCGGTGATCATATTGGGTGTCAGCTCCCGGAAGGGAGTGGCGTCCCGGCTTTCCGACGAAGTGAGGAACTCCCCGGTTTTGCCATCCAGAATATAGAAATTCCGGTGGTCATCCAGCCCCAGGCCGCCGTTATAGGCCTCCAGCACCTTTTCCATCTGGTCCAGATCCCCATTGCAGGCGCTGAGCCCTTTGTCCAGCTCTTCTCCCCGCAGGGCGAAAAAATCCACCATCTGGCGCTGAAAATCGCTGCGGTTATAGGCGGTGACCGAGTTGACCAGAAACACGCCCACCACGGCCATCACCGCCACCACCAGCAGCATCAATATGAGCACCAGCTTCATTTGCAGGCTTTTCAGCATGGTTCCTTCCGCCTATTCCTTGTTGAAATAATACCCGGCCCCCCGGCGGGTGATGAGATAGCGGGGGTCGGCCGGGTCGTCCTCCAGCTTTTCCCGCAGACGGCGGATGGCCACATCCACCGTGCGCAGATCGCCGTAATACTCAAAGCCCCACACCTTTTCCATCAGCTCTTCCCGGGTGACCACCCGCCCGGCACATTCCAGAAAATAGCAGAGCATATCAAATTCCCGCTGGGACAGCTCCAGGGTCTCCCCGTTCTTCCGGGCCAGACGCTTTTCGGTGTCCACCTGGAAGGGGCCGACTTCCCGCTTTTCGCCTCCCATGCTGTCCTGTTGATCGGCCAGGCGGCGGCGGATGTTGGCCTTCACCCGGGCCAGCAGCTCCTTGATGGAAAAGGGCTTTGTGATATAGTCGTCGGCGCCGGTGTCCAGCCCCAGCACCTTGTCCCGCTCTTCTTCCCGGGCGGTGACCATGATGACGGGCACATTGCTCTTTTCCCGCAGGCGGCGCAGCAGTTCAAAGCCGTCCATCCCCGGGAGCATCACATCCAGAAGCACCAGATCCACCTGGGGAGAAAGGGCCTTTTCCAGCCCTCCTTTTCCCTCATAGGCTTCCTCCACTTCATAGCCTTCCCGTTTCAGGTTGAAGGCAATGATGTCCACAATGGCCTTTTCATCTTCCACGATCAGCACTTTTGCCATGGCTCTCTCCTTCTCTTTACAGGCTCAAAAGCCCCTTTTCCCGAGCCAGAAACAGGGCGCACAGGGTCTTGGCATCCCTGATTTCCCCCCGCCTCAGGGCGTCTTTCAGCCGGGGAAGCTCCCAGAACTCCCCCTCCAGAAATTCCCCTTCGTCGGGTCTGGCCTGGCCCAAAGACAGGTCTTCCGCCCAATAAAGGTGCATTTTTTCCTCCAGCACATCGGGGGAGGAACAATAGACCCCCAGCTCTTCCAGCTTACCGGCGGAAAGTCCGGTTTCCTCAAAAAGCTCCCGCCGGGCGCACTCCTTGGGGTCTTCCCCCGCTTCCAGCTTTCCTGCCGGAAGCTCCACACATTCCTTGCCCTGGGCATAGCGGTACTGACGCACCAGGGGAATCTTGCCCTGATACTGGCACAAAACCGCCACCGCACCCCGGTGGCGGCAGATTTCTCCTTCCCCAGCCGGGTATACATCCACCAGAACGCCTCGGAACAAAGGCTCCTTCTCTTTGTTTTCCATCTTCATTCCTCCCCCAGGGCCCAAAGGGCCAGGGCCGCGGCAGTGCACAGATCGTCCCCCTCCAGTCCCTGGGACAGGGGCATCCAGGAAAGCCCTTCCGGCGCTTGCCCGCTCCCCTTTCCGGCAAAAACCAGCACTTTTTCCTGCAGCACCGCAGGGGAGGGCATGATCTGCCCCAAAAACCGGGGCTCCTCTCCGCCCAGGGCAGCAAACAGCCGCCCGGCGGCATCCTCCGAGCTTTCCCCCGGAGACAGGGGCGCACGGGGCAAATGGCCCTTTTCCCCGGCCAGCACCCGCTTTTCCCCGTCATAGACCAAGGCTAACACCCGGTCAGGACGGCAGATCACCTCCCGGCGGCTCTCCCTTCCGTCCTCCAGCTCCACCCGGTCCTGACGGATGGAAAAGCTGGGGCCTTGATACACCGTGCGCTTTTCCAAGCACTTTTCCTCATGCATTGTCCAGGCCCTCCAGATGGCGGCGCACCAGATCAAAGGCAGTGGAAGAGGCCAGACGGCGCAGGCTCTCCCGGCTCTGGCGGGGCCGCA
Source organism: Intestinimonas sp. MSJ-38 (assembly GCF_018917925.1). Lineage (NCBI taxonomy): Bacteria > Bacillati > Bacillota > Clostridia > Eubacteriales > Intestinimonas > Intestinimonas sp. MSJ-38. The sequence continues at coordinate 101,224 of NZ_JAHLPO010000001.1, forward strand.
GGATGCGCACCGCCCAGGTCTTGTCCTTGGTGCTGATGCCCACATAGATCAGCCCCACCGGCTTTTCCGGCGTGCCCCCTCCAGGGCCGGCCACGCCGGTGGTGGAGATGCCGATGTCGGCCCCCAGGGCCTTCCGCACCCCTTCGGCCATCTGGCAGGCGGTGTCTTCGCTCACCGCACCTTTTGTAATGAGGGTCTCATGGCGCACCCCCAGCAGATTTTCCTTCACTTCGTTCTGGTAGGACACAACGCCCCCCAGATAGCAGGCGGATGCACCGGGCACATCGGTGATGCGTTTGCCCATCAGCCCGCCGGTGCAGCTTTCCGCCGTGGCCAATGTCAGGCCCCGGGCGGTCATCTCCTGCACCACCACCTGCTCCAGAGAGTCCACATCCACTCCATAGACCACATCCCCCAGCACCTGCCGCACTTCCCGGACGGCGGGTTCGGTCATGGCAAAGGCTTCCTCCTTGTCTTTTCCCATGGCGGTGATGCGCACCAGGCACTCTCCCTCCTTGGCATAGGGAGCGGCGGTGGGGTTTTCCCAGGTGTCCATCTGGCGGCTCAGACGGGAGGCCATTTCCGATTCTCCCATGCCGAACACCTTCACATACCGGGAACAAAGTGCCCCGCCCCGGCGCTTTTCCAAAAAGGGCATCACCTTTTCCCGGAAGAGGGGCGTGCACTCCCGGGGCGGACCGGGGAGCATGATAACCAGGTACCCTTCCCCTTCAAAGGCACAGGCCGGGGCGGTGCCCCAGTCGTTTTGAAACACCGTGCACCCTTCGGGCACATCGGCCTGTTTTTCGTTGTTTTTGGTCATGGTGCGGCCTTTGAAGTGCTCCCGCAGCCTTGCCATGGACTCTTCGTCCCGCACAAGGCCCTTGCCGAAGGCGGCGGCGATGGTCTCTTTGGTGAGATCATCCGCCGTGGGCCCCAGGCCGCCGGTGGTGATAATCAGATCGGCTCTCTGTTTGGCCACTTCCAGCACGCTTTTCAGACGGTCCGGATTGTCTCCGCACACCGTCTGAAAATAGACCCCGATGCCCAGTTCTGCCAGGCCCTGGGCGATCATGGGGGCATCGGTGTTGACGATCTCCCCCAGCAAAAGCTCGGTGCCCACAGCGATAATTTCTGTTCTCACAGTAATGGCCTCCCTTTTTTATTCCGATCTGTATACTTTTTCTTTTAATCTTCCGCCTTGCAGACGACCTGTTCCACGCCTTCCAGGGCCTTCTGGATCAGGCCCTCCACATCCAGCTTTGCCTCTTCTTCCAGCACCTTGGGCAGCTTGGGCTTGGTCTGGGGATGGCGGGGCGTAAAGACGGTGCAGCAATCCTCATAGGGCAGAATGGAAGTCTCAAAGGTGCCGATCTGCCGGGCGATGAGGACGATCTCCTCCTTGTCCATACCGATGGCCGGACGCAGCACCGGCAGCTCACACACGGCGTTGGTGACGCCGATGGCCTCCATGGTCTGGCTGGCTACCTGGCCCAGGCTCTCGCCGGTGACCAGTGCGCCGCAGTCCTGACGCCGGGCCACCCGTTCGGCAATGCGCATCATAAACCGGCGCATGAGCACGGTGAACAGATCCTCCTGACAGTTTTTCCGGATCTGATCCTGGATTTCGGTAAAGGGCACCACATGGACCTTGATGGGGCCGCAGTAGGACGCCAGAATCCGTGCCAGATGGAGGGTCTTTTCCTTGGCCTCTTCCGAGGTGTAGGGGTAGCTGAAAAAGTGGACGCCCTCCAGGTAAAGTCCCCGCTTGGCCATCATATACCCGGCCACCGGGCTGTCGATGCCGCCGGAAAGCAGCAGCATAGCCTTGCCATTGGTGCCGGTGGGCATTCCTCCGGCGCCGTGGATGCGGTCGGCATAGACGAAGGCCGCCTTGTCCCGCACTTCGATGTGCACCTGGGTCTGGGCCCCGTCCATCTTTACCTTCATCCGGGGATAGGCGGAAAGCAGCGCGCCACCCACCTGCCGGGCGATCTCCGGAGAGGTGAGGGGAAAGCGCTTGTCCGAGCGCTTGGCCTGGCAGCGGAAAGTCTGGGTGTGTTCCATGGTGTCTTTCAGGTATTCCACCGCGGCCTGACAGATGCTGTCCATGTCCTTGGGACAGCTGATGGCCCGGCAGATGGCTACCACGCCGAAGATCTTCCGGCACACTTCCAAAGCCTCTTCCACCGGCGCGCCGTTTTTGGGCTCCACATACAGGGTGGACTGGATGGCATAGACCTCATATTCCCCCAGATGCGCCAGACGGCGGCGGACGATGGACAAGAGCCGGTCCTCAAACCGGGCCCGGTTCAGCCCTTTGAGCACCAGCTCTCCGCATTTGAGCAGCAAAACTTCTTGATTCATGGTATTTCTCCCGAAGGCCTAGAGGAAAAATCCCAGGGCTTTCTGAAGCCCTGCCAAAAAGGCCTTCACATCCTCCTGTGTATTTTCCGGGCAGAAGCTCACCCGCAGCGCCGCATCAATGGCGGCGGCCGGCAGCTTCATGGCTTCCAGCACATGGCTGCGCCTGCCCCGGGCGCAGGCCGATCCCCCGGACACATAGACCCCCTCGTCGGAGAGCACCCGCAGCAGCACTTCGCTGCGGCCCTTTTCCGGGGAAATATTCAGAATATGGGCCGCCCCATTCTGAGGGGAATTGATGCGCACCGGGCAGGGCATGGCCGAAAGCCCTTCTATCAGACTTTGACGCAAAGCCGCCATGTGCCGCTGGCTTTCCTCCCGCTTTTCCGCCCGCAGGGCACTGGCCACCCCCATGGAGACGATCTGGGGCATGCCCTCGGTGCCCGAGCGCCGGTTTCCCTCCTGTCCGCCGCCATGGAGCAGGGGACGCAGGGAGCGGAGATCTTTGCAGTAAAGGGCGCCCACCCCTTTCATGGCTCCGATCTTGTGGCCGCTCACCGACAAAAAGTCCACCCCCCCAAGGGAGATGGGCAGCTTGCAATAGGCCTGCACCCCGTCGATGTGGCACAGGCAATGAGGGGCCTTTTCTTTGGCTTTTTCCATGGCCGCTGCGGTGGGCAGAATGGCGCCGGTCTCGCTGTTGACCTCCATCATGGTGAGCAGGATGGTGTCAGGCCGCACCGCTTCCAGCACCCGGTCACAGGACACCGTGCCGTCCTTTTCCGGGGGCACCAGGGTCACCTGGAACCCCTCCTGCTCCAAGGCTTTCAGGGTATCCAGGGTGGCTTTGTGCTCGATCTGGGTGCTGACGATATGCCGGCCGAAGGCTTTTCCCTTCCGGGCGGCGCTCTGGATGGCGGTATTGATGCTCTCGGTGCCGCAGGAGGTGAAGATCACCTGCTCTGCCTTGCACCCCATTGCCCCAGCTACCTGCCCCCGGGCCTGCTCCATGGCTTCCCGGGCCTGTTTGCCCATGGCATGGAGAGCGGAGGGGTTGCCATAGTCCTGCCGCATCAGGCGGAGGGCGGCCTGGGCCGCTTCCTCCAACACCTGAGTAGTGGCACTGTTATCCAGATAATGGATGTTTTCCATTATTTATTGCCCTTGCCGAAGCTGTCTTTCAGGGTCACGGCCCGGTTAAAGACCAGATGGCCTTCGCCGCTGTCCCGGCTGTCGGCACAGAAATAGCCCAGCCGCAGGAACTGGAACCGCTCCGAAGGTTTGGCCGAGGCCAGGGAGGCTTCCAGCTTGCAGCCCTTCAGCACTTCCAGGGAATTGGGGTTCATGCACTCCAGATAATCCTTGTCGGCGGCATCGGGAGCAGGATCGGAGAACAGGTTGTCATACAGACGCACCTCTCCGTCCACGGCGGTGGCGGCATCCACCCAATGGATGGTGGCGCCCTTCACCTTCCGGCCGTCGGCAGGGTTGCCGCCCCGGGATTCCGGGTCATAGGTGGCGGTGATGGCGGTGATGCTGCCGTTTTCGTCCTTTTCGCAGCCGGTGCAGGTGATGAGATAGGCCCCCTTCAAACGGCACTCCGGTCCGCCGGGATAGAGCCGCTTGTACTTGGGCACCGGGGTCTCCAGGAAGTCATCAGCCTCCACATACAGCTCCCGGGAGAAGGACACCTCACGGGTGCCGGCTTCCGGATCGTTCGGGTTATTTTCCACCGGGAAGGTTTCGCTCTGACCTTCGGGGTAGTTGGTGATGATCAGCTTCATGGGGCGCAGCACCGCCATGGCCCGCTGGGCTTTTTCGTTCAGATCTTCCCGCAGGCAATGCTCCAGGAAACCATATTCCACCGTGCTGTTCACCTTGGCCACGCCGATGCGGTCGCAGAAATTCCGGATGGATTCCGGGGTATAGCCCCGGCGGCGCAAGCCGCACAGGGTGGGCATCCGGGGATCGTCCCAGCCGGACACCTTGCCCCCTTCCACCAAAGCCCGCAGCTTCCGCTTGCTCATGACGGTGTGGTCGATGCCCAGACGGGCAAACTCGATCTGACGGGGCTTATGGGGCACCGACACATTTTCAATCACCCAGTTGTACAGGGGCCGGTGGGCCTCAAACTCCAGGGTGCACAGAGAGTGGGTCACCCCTTCCAAAGCGTCCTGGATGGGATGGGCAAAGTCGTACATGGGATAGATGCACCAATCGTCCCCGGTGCGGTGATGATGGGCGAACTTGATCCGGTAGAGCGCCGGGTCACGCATATTGAAGTTGCCCGAAGCCAGGTCGATCTTGGCCCGCAGGGTCATGCTCCCCTCGGGGAACTCCCCTTTCCGCATCCGCTGGAACAGGTCCAGGCTCTCTTCCATGGGCCGGTCCCGATAAGGACTGACGGCCGGGGTATTCACATCGCCCCGGTTCTTCTTCACTTCCTCAGGGGACAGCTCACACACATAGGCCAGGCCCTTGCGGATCAGCTCCAGAGCGTATTCATAGGTCTGCTCGAAATAATCGGAACCATAGCAGAACTTGTCCCAATCAAAGCCCAGCCAGTGGATGTCCTCCTTGATGGCGTCCACATACTCGGTGTCCTCTTTGGTGGGGTTGGTGTCGTCCATGCGCAGGTTGCACTTGCCCCCGAATTTCTCCGCTGTGCCGAAGTCGATGCACAGGGCCTTGCAGTGGCCGATGTGGAGATAGCCGTTGGGCTCGGGAGGAAACCGGGTCTGAATGGCGTCGCATTTGCCCGCTTCCAGGTCCTCCTTGACGAACTCCTCAATAAAATTGCTGGTGACGATGTCCTTTTCCATACTTTATTCCTTTCCGGAGGGTTCCAAAGCCCTCCTTTGAAATGGACTCCCCTGAGCTTCTTTTGATCGTCCCCCAGGGGGTTTCAAACTTGATTTGTTTTATTTTGCCAGAAATTCTTTCATCTTCCGGAGGCGGGAGAGGCTGCGCTCCTTGCCCAGAAGGGTCATGATGGACCAAAGGTCGGGGGAGTTTTTCCGGCCAGTGATGGCTACCCGCACTACATTGCTCACATCGCCCACATGGCCTTTCCAGCCGGTGGGGTCCTGCTTGTACGCCTTGACCTCCGGGCAGAAGCCCAGGCCTTCGCAGATGGCCTTGACCCCGTCAAACCAGGCGTTCTTGTCGGGAGCTTCCTCATAGGCCTTGGCATAGGTATCCAGAATGGCGATCATATCTTCTTTTGTCAGATTCTCCGGCAGGTCGTATTCTCCCTGCCACAGCTCGTCATAGAAATAGCTCACATAATCCCGCACATCGCTCCACTTGCGGATGTCCTTCCGGGGCTTTTTGCCGCCACGGTCGATGGTAAAGATGCCCTGGGCATAGTCTGTGTCCCGATTGAGAAGAGCATACAGCTCCTCGTCGTGGCCCTTTGCCCATTCCAGCACATCCTTTGTCACCTTCTCTGCATCAAAGGCGCCGATGACGCCGGCGGACACATCGGCCAGCTTCACCAAGTCGAACAAAGCGCCCGACTGGCTCATCTTGTTCAGCTGAAGCTTGTAGTCCTGATAAGGTGCGGTCTTGTTCTGCCGTCTCCAGTCCTCAAAGGGGGAGTTGGCCAGGTTGAGCAGGTATTCCAGCACGGCTTCCTTGGGATAGCCCTCATCCACAAAGTAGGAAACGGCGGCTTCCGGGTCTTTCCGCTTGCTCAGCTTCCGCTTGGCCCCATTGTCCTCTTTCATCACAGGGGAGACATGGGCATACTTGGGCGGCTTGAGCCCCAGCACATAGAAGAGCTGGAGATGAGTGGGCACCGAGGAGACCCATTCGTCGCTGCGCACCACATGGGTGGTGCCCATCAGGGTGTCGTCCACGGCGTGGGCAAAGTGATAGGTGGGGACGCCGTCTGTTTTCAGAAGCACGATATCGGCGATGTTTTCGTCCATCTCGATTTCGCCCCGGATTACATCCTTGTATTTGATCCGGCCGCCGGGCTTGCCCGGCGAGCGCAGGCGCATCACATAGGGCTTGCCTGCCTTGATGTTCTCCTCCACCTGCTCCATGGTCAGATCGCGGCAGCGGGCGTAGGTGGTATGATAGCCGGGCAGGGCCTTTTCCGCTTCCTGCTGTTTGCGGATGGCGGCCAGGTCCTCTTCGGTGCAGAAGCAGGGATAGGCCAGGCCGCGCTTCACCAATTCCTTACAGAAAGCCTGGTAGATCGGGCCTCGACGGCTTTGCTGGTAGGGGCCGTAATCGCCCTTTTCCTCGGTCTGGCTCATCATGCCCTCGTCAAATTCCACGCCGAAATCACGCAGGCCCGAGACGATGCCGGTGATGCCGTCCTCCACTTCCCGCTTCTTGTCGGTGTCCTCGATGCGCAGGATGATCCTGCCGCCGCTTTGGTGGGCCAGCCGCTCGTTGACCAGGGCGGTGAACAGACCGCCGATGTGGAGAAAGCCGGTGGGGCTGGGGGCAAACCGGGTGACCATGGCCCCTTGGGGCAGGTTCCGGGGAGGATAGATCTCTGTGAGATATTCCTCCATGGTTTTGTCGATGTGGGGGAACAGCAGTTCCGCCAGTTTATTATGATCCATTACACTTCCACTCCAAATTTCCCGGGAAAATTTTCCCTGGGCACAGTTTGATATTTTATTATATCCTGTTTCTCCCCACATTGCAACCGGGCGGAGTGTCTCCGCTGCCATACTGCGCAGCGCCAAGTCTTGTGGAGAAAACTTCTCTATATCACGCTGCGCGGCAGCATTTGCTGCACAAAGTTTTACCTTCGCTAGAGCGGCGTGCCGCTATCCTATTAAGGTCGGGTATCCTGTGCCGGTTCCGAAAGAAGAGGATTGGTTATTTTCTAGAAGATCGCCGCCATCTCTTCCGGGGCGGCCGTCATGCCCTGTTCCATCCACCAGCGGATCAGATAGATCAGGCTGTTGGCAATGTGGCCCGCCAAAAAGGAATAGGGGATAGCCAGCGTTTCCTTGTCCCGTCCTTCCAGCATCCGCTCCAGAAGAGGCCCTGCCACCCACTGCTGAAAAGGTCCCCAGAACCCTTCGCCCTGGCCACTGGCGATGATGGCCGCCAGATCCCGCCGCTTGTCCCGGATATGATAGAGCAAATGGGTCACAAGGGCATAGGGGTCCCGCTCCAGGGAAAAGTCATGGGTGTCCTCCCCTTCCAGCCCGGGGGCCAGCACATGGGAAAAGCGTCTTTTTCCTGGCCCTGCCCATTATTCTGGAAAATATCCTGCAAACCCTTCCGGGTACGGTGGACACCTATTTTGCCGGACAACTGGGGGATCAGGCCATCGCCGGCATCGGCGTCACCAATCTGGTGGTCAATCTGTTCATCTCGTTCTACACCGCTTTCAGCGTGGGAGCCGGTGTGGTGACCGCCCGGGCTTTTGGCCGGGGTGACCGAGAAGCAGTGGGCCAGGCCCTGTCCCATGCCCTGGTGCTAGGCGGCGTCATCGGCCTTGGTTGCGGGCTTATATGCCTGGCTCTAGCCCGGCCCATCCTCCGCCTTTCCGGCGCAGAGGGAGATGTGATCGCCTGCGCTCTGCCCTATTTCCTGGTGGTGGCCGTGCCCTCGGCGGTGCTCTGTCTCCAGCTCATCCTCTCCAGCGGACTGCGGACCATGAAGGACACCAAAAGCCCCATGTATTCCACTTTGCTGGGCATCTGGGGCTGGGCTGGCTGTTGGCCATCCCCTGCCCCTACAAAATGGGGTACCTGGTAGATATAATCAATGTTCAGCGAGCCAAAGCACAGCACCTTTGCCATTTTTCTCACCTCTCGGAAGAGTATAAAAAAAGACAGCCCGCGGCTGTCTTTTTTGTGGAGCGGGTAAAGGGAATCGAACCCTCCTATCCAGCTTGGGAAGCTGACGTTCTACCAATGAACTATACCCGCATGGAGTAACTCTATTATAGCGTATCTTTGGAAAATTGCAACCGCTTTTTTTGAAAAATCCCGTCGAAAGGGCAAAAATCCCCCGGCGCAATTTACAGCGCCGGGGGATTGAAAATGGCTCTTATTTGGAGCAAACTGCGTGCATATGCTTCATCAGATCCACTGTGCGGGCGGCGTAGCCGGCCTCGTTGTCATACCAGGATACCAGCTTGACAAAAGTGGGTGTCAAAGCAATGCTGGCCTTGGCGTCAAAGACAGAGGACACCAGCACACCGGCAAAGTCGGAAGAAACCAGGGGCTCGTCGGTATAGCCCAGAATACCCTTCATGGAACCCTGAGAGGCTTCCTTGATGGCCTGGCAGATCTCCTCCATGGTGGCGGGCTTTTTCAGGTTGCAGGTCAGATCCACCACCGACACATCCAGAGTGGGAACCCGGAATGCCATGCCAGTGAGCTTGCCGTTGAGCTCGGGGATGACCTTGCCCACCGCCTTGGCCGCGCCAGTGGAGGCGGGGATGATGTTGCCCGAGGCGGCCCGGCCGCTTCTCCAGTCCTTGCCGGAGCGGGCGTCCACCACCTTCTGGGACTTGGTCATGGAATGGACGGTGGTCATCAGGCCTTCTTCGATGCCGAAGGTGTCGTTGATGACCTTGGCCAGAGGCGCCAGGCAGTTGGTGGTGCAGGAGGCGTTGGAAACGATGTCCTCGCCCTGGTACTTGTCATGGTTGACGCCCATCACGAACATGGGGGTGTCATCCTTGGAAGGGGCGGACATGACCACCTTTTTGGCCCCGGCCTGGATGTGGGCCATGGCCTTTTCCTTGGTGAGGAACTTGCCGGTGGACTCCAGGATATATTCGGCCCCCACGCTGCCCCAGGGAATATCTCCCGGCTTTTCGCAGTTGAAGACCATGGTCTTTTTGCCGTTGACGGTGATGGAATTTTCGTCCCAGGTGATGTCCGCATCCCATCTGCCGTGCACCGTGTCATACTTCAGCATATAGGCTGCGTATTCCGGCGTCAGGCTGGGATGGTTGATGGCCACAAACTCCACCTCAGGATCGTCGATACCGGCCTTGAAGGCCAGCTTGCCAATACGGCCGAACCCGTTGATACCGATTTTTACGCTCATTCCAGATACCTCCGCATTTTCCTGCATTTGCATAGGGCGGGCTTTTTGTGCCCGCGCATAATTCCTATTCCTGATTATACACTATGTTCCCATGGTTTCTCAAGCACAAAGGAAGAACTTTCCCGCTGGAGGAAGTTTTTCTTGCAAACAGGCCAATCCCATACTAGAATGAGGATGAATGTTATGCAAAATGTACCCGTCTTTGCTAAAAAAAAGACAAAGATGCTCCCCATACCCGCCGGAAAGGAGGACCTGCCTTGGAAAACACCGCTTTGGGGGACATGACCTGGTTCCCTGCCGCCGATGACTATCTGATGATCTGCAGCCCGTCGGGCCGCATCCTCTTTGTCACAAGCAGCCTGCGTTTTCAGCTGGAAGAGGACTTGCTAGGCCGCTCTCTCAACGACATTTTTCCCGATTCCCTGGCCGCTCAGATCGTCACCCTGGCCCATGAGGGCCAGAGCCATTCCTTTCATACAAAACTCCAGGGCAAAGCCGTCCGGTGCAGTATGACCCCCAAAGAGGGGAATATGCTCATCACCGTCTTTTTCGCCCAGGAGAACCATCCCCCGGCCATGGCCCTCAGCTCCGCCGAACTGCTCAGCCGGGAGATCAGCAGCAGCCTGGGCACCATGTTCGCCGCCTGGGATGCCTTGCCCCCGGCCCAGGACAAAAAAAGCCAATATGCCAAAAGCGTACTGCGCCAGGGGATGTACCGGCTGATGCGCATGGGCTGCAATCTGTTGGACTGCGCCCGGGCCGAAAGCGGCCAGCTGGAGCTGAATGTGCGCCAGAGTGATCTGTGCCAGCTCTTCCGGGAGCTTTGCCAGCGGGTAGCTCCCATGGCCAAAGAAGTGGGCATTCCCTTTTCCTGGGATTGTCCTGAGGGACCCCTGTTCTGCCCCTTTGACCGGGAGCGGATCGAGCGGGTGATCCTGGGGCTGATTTCCAACTCCATGAAATACACCCGGCAGAAAAACCGGATCCGCCTGGTGCTCACCAGGCGGGATGACAACGCCGTCATCATCCTGGCCGACCGGGGCCGGGGCATTCCCTCTTCGGTGCTGCCCCATCTGTTCAGTCGTCCGCCGGAATCCTCCCTGTCCCGGGGATTGATGGTGGGCGGCGCCGGTTACAGCCTGATGCTGGCCCGGGCGGTGATGCTGCTCCACGGCGGCACCTGCGTCATCTCCAGCGTTCCCGATGAGGGCACCACTGTCACGCTGTCCCTGCCGCTGCCCCCCTCCACGCCGTATCTGTCCCTGGGCGCTCCGCCCCCGGACTATGCCAGCGGCTTCGACCATGTGCTGTTGGAACTCTCCACGGCCTTGCCCGCTTCTTTCTATAAAGAAAAAGCCAAAAAATCGAAATCCTATCCTGCTCCTCCGGAGAAATAAAAAAAGAGCCTTTCGGCTCTTTTTTTAGCATGTCGAAAAAGTGGCTCAGGCCACTTTTCCGAGTTTTGCAAGAAGCTGCATGCACGCCTTTGGCGTACACTGGCTTCTTGATCGGTGCAAAAAGCCACGCACAGGTCGCGGCTTTTTGCAGATTGGTGAAGGACAAAGCGAAAAATCCCCACGCGATATGGTTTTTTCATCGTCTGAGCAATAAAAAAGAGCCTTTCGGCTCTTTTTTATTATGTTATGGATGTTATGGGATATTGAAAAATCGCTTGCCGTTTTCCAGGGTGATCCGGGCCGCTTTCTCTGTGGAGATGCCCTTGATCTTACCGATGCACTCGGCCACCTTCCACACCTTGGAGGAATCGTTCCGCTCCCGGCGGAAAGGTTCGGGGGTGAGGTAGGGGGAGTCGGTTTCGATCATCACCCGGTCCAGGGGCAGCCACTCCAGCACTTCCAAAGCCCGGCGGGCGTTTTTATAGGTGATGACTCCGGTGAAGGAGAGCATCCAGCCCATCTTCACCAAAGCTTTGGCATCCTCCAGACTGCCGGAATAGCAGTGGAACACGCCCCGTACGCCCGGGTGCTCCCGCACCATCTTCATGCTGTCCCCATGGGCTTCCCGGTCGTGCACCACCACCGGCAGCCCCAGTTTTTCCGCCAGCTCCATCTGGAGGGCAAAGACTTTCTTCTGGTGCTCTTTTGGGGGATTGTCTTCCCAGTGATAGTCCAGGCCGATCTCTCCGATGGCCTTGACCTTTTCGTCCCGGGCCAGCTCTTCCAGCTCGCCCATCTGGCTCTCCTCAAAATCCCCGCAGTCCGAAGGGTGAATGCCCACGGCGGCATAGACAAAGGGGAAGGTATGGGCCAGCTCCAAGGCCTTGCGGGAAGAAGGCAGGTCACAGCCTGGGTTGACGATCAGCTCCACGCCCTGTTCCGGCAAACCGGCCAGCACCTCCAGCCGGTCCTGATTGAAGGCTCCGGAGTCGTAGTGGGCGTGGGTATCAAAGACCCCCATCAGGACAGATGGGCCCCGGGTACGGCGCCGTCGGCCAGCACCACCCGCACATCGTTTTCCCCGCAGGTAGCCGACAGGATCATGCCGCAGCTGTCCAGCCCCATCATCTTCCGGGGAGCCAGGTTGCTCACCACCACCACATTGTGGCCGATCAGATCTTCCGGCTCATACCACTGGGCGATGCCCGAAAGCACCTGGCGCTTTTCATAGCCCAGATCCAGCTCAAAGCGCAGCAGCTTCTTGCTCTTCTTCACCTTTTCGCAGTGAAGCACCTTGGCCACCGTCAGTTCCACCTTGGCAAAATCGTCATAGACGATGGTATCCTTGGGCTCGTGGGGCGGCAGGGGCTCTTTCTTTTCCTCCTGGGGCGCATGGGCGGCCTGGAAGACAGCCACTTCCTCCAGCTTTTTTTCGGCGTCCATCCGGGCGAAGAGGATCTCGGCCTGGCCCACCTGATGGCCTTCCGGCAGCGCGCCGAAGGAGCTGAGGCTGTCAAAGCAGGTTTTATCGGTGTTCAGCTGAGCAAAGATCTTCTGGGCGGCGTCGGGGAGGAAGGCCTCCAGCAGCACGGCGCCGAAACGGATGCTCTCCAGCAGGTTATAGAGCACGGTATCCAGCCGGCCCTTTTTGCTCTCGTCCTTGCCCAGAACCCAGGGCATGGTCTCGTCGATATACTTGTTGGCCCGGCGGAAGATGGCAAAGACTTCGTCAATGGCATCGCCCACCTTCAGCTGGTCCATGGCCCGCCGCACCTTTTCGGGGGCCTCCAGGCACACCTGCTTCAGTTCCTCATCCACCGGCTCGCACACATCATGGCTGCCCATGACGCCATTCTGGTACCGATGGCACATGGTCACCGTCCGGTTGACCAGGTTGCCCAGGATGTTGGCCAGGTCGCTGTTGGTGCGCTCGATGAGCAGCTCATAGGTAATGGTACCGTCATTGGCAAAGGGCATCTCGTGGAGCAGGTAATAGCGCACAGCGTCCACGCCGAACAGCTCTACCAGATGGTCGGCATAGATCACATTGCCCTTGGATTTGCTCATTTTGCCCTCGCCCACCAGCAGCCAGGGATGGCCGAAGACCTGGTGGGGCAGCTCCTCGCCCAGGGCCATGAGGAAGATGGGCCAATAAATGGTGTGGAAACGGAGAATGTCCTTGCCGATGAGATGCACATCAGCGGGCCAGAACTTCTTGTATTCCTCTGTGCTCTCCCCTTCCGGCTCATAGCCTAGGAAGGTGATGTAGTTGGTCAGAGCATCCAGCCACACATAGACCACATGGCCCGGGTCAAATTCCACCGGGATGCCCCAGCTGAAGGAGGTGCGGGAAACGCACAGATCCTGAAGGCCGGGCTTGAGGAAATTGTTGACCATCTCATTTTTCCGGGATTCCGGCTGGATAAAGTCGGGATGGTCTTCGATATATTGCATCAGCCGGTCGGCGTATTTGCTCATGCGAAAGAAATAGGCTTCCTCCTTGGCCTTCTGCACCGGGGCACCGCAATCGGGGCACTTGCCGTCTTTCAGCTGGCTTTCGGTGAAGAAGGACTCGCAGGGGGTGCAGTACCAGCCCTCGTAGCTTCCTTTATAGATATCGCCCTGGTCATACAGACGCTTGAAGATCTGCTGGACCTTCTTTTCGTGCATGGGGTCGGTGGTGCGGATGAACCGGTCATAGGAGGTGTGGAGCACATCCCAATTGCGGCGCACTTCGGCAGCCATCTCGTCCACGAAGGCCTGGGGGGTCATGCCGGCCTTTTCGGCCTTCTCCTGGATCTTCTGGCCGTGCTCATCGGTGCCCGTCTGAAAGAGCACATCGTAGCCGTCCTTCCGCTTATAGCGGGCGATGGCGTCGGCCAGCACGATCTCATAGGTGTTGCCCACATGGGGTTTGCCCGAGGTGTAGGCGATGGCCGTGGTCAAATAGTACTTTCCTTTGCTGTTCATTTTCTTTCCTCCATGGCGCCTTTGCTTCTTCCGGCGAATGAGCCGGCGCGCCGGATATAGTATGGGTCAAAGGCCTACGCAGCCTTTGCCTGCGCACTTTATCATACCATTCCCTATAAAAAAACACAAGCATTCAGGCGCGGCAAGCCGCGCCTGAATGCTTGTGAGACAATATGGATGCAATGTCAGCGGGGTGTCCCCGCGGCCATACTTTCTTTGCCCTGGTGGACGCAACCATCCCTGGCTCTATTGCAAAGCGGAAACGCCTTTTTGGCCGATGGCTTTTTCCAAGGCAAACAGGCTTTCCAGAAGCTCCGGGTTACGGCTCTGATAAAAGTCCTCCCATTCCGTTTCCCACTGGCCCTCTGTGTTTTTCAGCTTCCACACCTTCACCTGTGGCCGCTCCGCCCCGATCAAGGACAGCGCCCAGGCGTCCTTTCCCTGACGCATCACAAAACAAGTGGGGAAATACATCTGTCCCACTTCGGTCATCCGATGGGGCCAGGTGCCCATGGAGGGGTACAGATCCAGCAGATCGTCATACCGAAGATCTTCCGCCAGCGCCCGGATGGTGCCCTGGGCCGCTTTCCCCGAAACCGGCACGGTGATTCCTCTGTCCACATAAACATACTGAGTTTCCCGGAAAGGGGAAAGCCCCAGCTTTTTCGCAGGGCCGCCTTCTGCCCAGGAAAACAGGCCTACCACTCCCGGAATTACCGCCGTCAGCAGTACAAGACGCACAAAAAACCGTTTGCCAATATAGCGGATCATTTGAAAACCCTCTTTTTCTCTGTTTCCGATCTTTGCTTCATCTTTTCAGGGAAGTTGGTCTTCTCCATAACGCTGCCGGTATTCCTCCGCAAAGTGTTTCCAGGCCTCCCACTGGGGATTTCCCGGCTGCTTTTGTTCCTCCGGCACGCCCCGCAAAATAAGCAGCAACAACTGAAGCCGGGAACTGTTGCTATAAGTATAGCCGGTTTCCTGCCCGATCAGGGCGTACACCTGCTCATCAAAGGGACAGGCCCCTTCCGGAAGCCGGCTCATCTCCAGCGGCACTGCATCCCGCTCCTCTTCATAAAAAGGGGCGCTTTGCTCTCCCTGGGGAAGACGATAGGCCAAAAAGGCGCCCTCTTTCTTCCCACAGGCGAAAAAGCTGTTGTCTTCTTGGGTGCTGCGGAAAAATCCGTCCAGACTACCGTAATCCACCGGCTGCGCTCCCCAGGTTTCTTCCAACCAGCGGGCCAAATTTTCAGGGATGCTAATCCCCTCTAAAGAATACCTATTCCTTTGTTCCTTCATTTTAATTGATTTTCCCCAATCCTACTCCGATTATTGCTGACAGCCAGCTCAAATCAGTTTTTTGAACAGCCAGTGAACTGGCATCTGCATTATAGCGAGTTACATCTGTGGGTATTTTACAATTTCCAATACAAATTGTTATTCCTATGGTTGGGCTATATTTATGTGGATTAGTAATTCTGGATTTAGATACAAAATATGGGTCTTTAAAAACACTCAGAGGCTTTATTTTAACTTGTTTATAGCGCAATCCCATTGTTTGAAAGGAAGGAGTCATTACTGTTAAATAAATAGCACAATATTCGCTATCTCCGCTGCGTACTACTCCCGGATATATGCCATCCTCCATGCCATAAAACTGTATCATCTCTTCAACAGGAGGAAGCTGTCCATTCGGCAAATCGTTTGTCGAGATGATAGGATATGAAGTTTCTTGATTCTCTTCCGATACGGGGGTAGCATATGCAGTAATACTATTTATTATCATTACTACCCCAAACAAAAGTGCTAAAACTCTCTTTGTCCGTTTACGCATTTTCATCTTACCCTCTTTTCTTACTTTAAATTGTATCATTGCTTATTTGTAATAGTATATTAATTTTATTCTCTTGTCAATACCATTATTAACACAATTTATTTTATTACTTGATATTATCTATTTTTGTTTTGTAAATATCAGAATATCCCCTAAGCAGGGATGGAAAACCCTTCCTTCCCTTGCATTGACATCCATTTCTATCCGGTGCTATGCTTATGATATTATATGATATTATAAGAAAAGAGAGGTGTCCCCGATGAAAAAACGCGGCCTTTCCCTGCTTCTGATCCTGTGCCTTTCTCTGGGACTTCTGCCCGCCGGCCTCTGGCCGCAGGCACCCAGACCGTCAAAACGGCTGTGACGGTGGATTACGCCGCCGCCATAGAGGCGGTGGAATATCTCAACCAGCTCCGCCGGGAGGCGGGCCTTCACGATCTGGTGATGGACGAAAATCTGGTGGAATCGGCCATCACCCGGGCAGAAATGGTATACCATCTGTGGCAGCTGGCCGGCTCTCCTGAGCCCATCACCTCCATCAACGCCTTTTCGGACCTTTCTTCCCTATCCACCCAGGAGCGGAAAGCCATTCGCTGGGCCGTGGAGGAAAACATCACCAACGGCACCAGCATCACCACCGGAACCACGGCCACCACCTTCACGCCCGACCGCACCTGTGTCCGTTCGGAAGTGTTCACCTTCCTCTATCGGTACTACAACTGATCGTTTTCATCCCCGAAGCTGCGGCTTCGGGGATTTTTTTGTCTGGAAAATGTGGAAACAGCAGCAAATTCTTAGAAAAGTCTGAACTTTTGGCCAAAGGATTGGCATCTTCCCTGTTTTCTGGTATAATAGCGGAGCTTACGAAAAAAAAGAAAGGCTTTCCGGCAACTTTTTGCCGGAGAAACCCGTCTAAAAAAAGACAGTCCGGAAACAGGCTCACATGAGCCGCTTGCCAAAGGAGGCTTTTTTCAGAAAATGGCACAAGGAAAACGAGTAGTACGAAAAAAACGCCATCGCCGTCATCGGGGCCGAGTGCTTTTCTGTTGGCTGCTGATCTTGCTGGGCCTGGGAGGCGTGGGTTTTTACTTTTGGAGAATGATGAACTCCTATGATTACAATCCCCTGGACGACAGCGATCTGGGCATTGTGCAGACCCAGCAGCCGGTGAGCGACAAGATCACAAACATCGCCCTGTTCGGCGTGGACTCCCGGGCCGGAGAAAATTCACGGTCCGATGCCATGATTATCCTATCGGTGGATCCCAAACGGGGGAAGGTAAAGATGTCCTCCCTCATGCGTGACGCCTATGTGGAGATCGAAGATCACGGCATGACCAAGCTGTGCCATGCCTACGCCTATGGCGGTCCGGAGCTGGCCATCAAAACCATCAACCAGAATTTCCAGATGGACATCAGCGAATATGCCACCGTCAACTTTAACCAAATGGCCGATATCATCGACGCCATCGGCGGCGTGGATCTGGAAGTCACAGAGGCCGAAATGGACGAGGCCAACGATGCACTTTGGGAGTACTGTGTATTCAACGACCTGATCTGGGATGATTACAAATTCACCGAACCGGGGCTTCAGACTCTGAACGGTCCTCAGGCCGTGGCTTACGGGCGCATCCGCAAAGGCGCCACCGGCGGCGACGCGGCCCGTACCAGCCGTCAGCAGGAGATCCTGGAAAAGATGATGGAAAAGGTGATGGATATGAGCATTGTGAAATATCCCTCCCTGGCCGCCAAACTCCTGCCCATGGTGGAAACCAGCCTTTCCTCCAAGGAAATTCTTTCTCTGGCTACCCAGGTGCTCTCCGGCGGCAAACCGGACATCGAACGGGCCACCTTCCCCTGCGAGGGTGAATGGTCGGAAAAACGCACCTCCAGCGGTCTTTCCGTGGTGGCCTATGAAGATGCCTTGGCGGTAAAGCGCCTGCACGCATTCATCTATGACGATCTGTCCATCGAAGAGCAGAAGGCTCAGGAGCAATCCTCCGGCGGCACAGACACCGATGCCGATACCGATACGCCATAACAAAAAACACCGCAAGAAACATCTTGCGGTGTTTTTTTCTTGTTTCCAACAAGCCTTTCTCACAACAGGCTCAGCCCATAACCCATTGACATCCCCCTGGAGAAACGATAAAACATACAGAAGAATACAATTTCTGAAAAATCTTTCTATTTTCATTTAGTCTTTGCTTCGAAAAAAGTAGTATATAGGTAACTCCCTTTTTACAAAAGTGTGTCTGATGCATACTAACTCATAATTATACGAAATGCAACGCTTTTATTCATTTTCTATTCATTTCCGGCTAATGGGTATTCATTTTTACTCTAAGTTATCATGCAATTTATTAGAATGGAATTTTTGAAAGAGCCAGCACCTTGAATGGGCTGACTCTTTCAATGTTACCTGTAATTGACAAACAGGAATTTACCGATGAATATACATTCTTGTCATATGGTCTTCGCCGTCTCCCTGTACCATGCACAGGAACTCCCAACCGTATCTTTCATAAAAAGAAGTATGGTCGGTAACCAGATAAATCGGAGTGATTCCCTTGGCTTTCATATCTTCCACAACCATATTGAGCAGATGCCCTGCGATACCTTTGCAGCGGTAGTCTTTCTCCGTATAGACCGCACAGACATTTGGTGTAAGATCTTTTCGGTTGTGAAAGTCATTTTCGATTACACCCATACCGCCTATGATTTTGTCGCTACCCAGACAAAGATACCAACCATATTCGGTTTCTTTCCGAAGATAGGCGTTCATGCAGTCCAGATAAGCTTTTGTTGGAACGCCCCATTTGCTATGGAACCAATCGGCAGCGGTTTTCATCAGTTCCGGGCGCTCTCTTAAGTTGATGTAGATGTATTCCTCCATAAATTCCGATTTATCTAACCGTCATCATCACAATAGTTAATAAAGACTGTCCATTTTCTGTCCATAGGTAGCTTAACTCTGCTTTTTGTGCTCCAGTTCCGAACCATAACGAACAACCATAGCAATTAAAATCAAGCAAATTCCAAGCGTGATGCCGCCGGCATCGTCAAATCTGTTCCATTCTGAAAGACCGATTTTTTCGTAGATACCGTCTGTAATAGCCACAGATACGACAGCCAATACGATTTGCATAATTCCAAGCTGCTTTATTCTGTCTGCACCTGCGCTTGTAAATGGTGTTCCTTCTTTTAGTTCCGCTGTAAAGTAGCGATAAACAAACGCAGTAAAGATGCCGCCGAACAGCAAAGAAGCAGCCGCAGCAAGTAAAGTTCCTACAAGCTGTCCCTTGGTTATTTCAGCCATAACAGACAAGAAATGAAGAAACTGGTTTTCCGTGCTTAACACATCTGATGCCACCAGAGCCGCCGCAATTGATGTTAAGGCTACTCCTACACAGGCAAATACCAAAATAATCTTAGAGAGTATCTGTAACACCCTCATTCCTTTTTGGATTTTCTCTAAATTGCTCATTATTCTATTTTCCTTTCCTCGCCATCATTATTTTTCAAAAGTCTTTTAGCTGTCTTATTCCTTACAAATACTGCAATCGGCATGATGATCAGATACAGAACGGTCAAAATCTCAAAGAAACCTATATCCACATCCAAAAACACATAAAGAATATTAAAGCCAAAGTGCAACAATACTGAATAGAGCAGGTTATTATACCGTTCCAGAAAAATGTTCATCAGCATGGTGATGGATGTAATCACAACAATATTGGAAATGACATATGGAATTGCCCTCCAGTCGGTAAACTCAGAATCCACTACCCACAACAAGGTATGCCAGAAGCACCACACTAAGCCCTGGCAGACAGAGGATTTAAGGAAACCGTACTTTTTATTAAATTCCTCCCGCATAAAACCACGCCATCCCAATTCTTCCCCTGTCGGTCCAGAAGTTAGGGAAAGGAAAATACTGAGTGGCAATGCTGTGGTGCCCAGATTGATGTAGGACAGCATTGATTTGCCCGTCATAACAGAATAAAGGAACAGCGACAACACGCTGATGCCAAAGGTAAGGGCAAAGGAGAGTAGCAGTGGGAGCAGCTTTACTTTTCCTGAAAAGCATCGCTTCACAAAAGCTATCCTTGTTTCGTCAGGTCTGAAATGTTTCCATCCAAGCAAAAGCAGGTAGGTCGGTGACCATGCAATAAGGTTTCGGACAATCCACATAATGATAGGCGGCGCATGAAAGACCAAGCTGGCTGCGCCCGCCACAAAAATGATGAGTATCCAAACGAGGATATAGGAACTGATGATATATTTCTTCAGGTAATTTGTTTTCACTTCGTCAACTCCTGTCCCTGCCTGCGCAGATAACAAGTTCACTCTTAATACCGTTCAGCTCAATAATATTTTCCGCATCGGGCGTGTCAAACCGTTCCGCTTGTCGTCCGTCCTTTTCATAAGATATACTTGTTCCAATCCCCTTTGTAACGGCTGTAAATATGGTATCCTCTGGGATATAAATTTTTGAAGTCGCGGATACTTGGTTAATGTCCAGCTCGCCATTTAATGAATGACAGACCACTTCCATATCAAGATTACAATTTATTTCTACCGTGCCTGAAACATCCTCCAAAACAATATGTGAGGTCTTTGCATCAATCTCTACACAGTCACATTCCAGAGAACGGATTTCAACGGTTTCGGCATTGACAGCACATTCGATTTTCCCAATATATAGAGAGGGAATTTGGACAAATATACTTACTTCTTTCTTTGCTATTGCCTCAGATACACCGTTTCTGCGGTTTACATCCACATCAATTCTTTTTCTAATATCATCAATTTTGACCTTAAAATCATTCTGAAGTGTGGAAAAAGTATTCGATGCAAGACGGACACGGATTTTCTCACTCTTACTGCCCGATAACACAAACTGCTTTGCTCCCCCAAACTTCATATCGAAGCGTTTGGGCTCATCAATATCATACTCGGTAATGCTTTCAAACAGGTAATCAATCGATTGTTTTGCCGCCTTTTCATTAGAAAGCAAATCATCAATAGAAATATTAAACAACGCCGAGATTGCCATAACATTTTCTATATCGGGGATACCTGCATCTGTTTCCCATTTCGTAACCGCTTGCCTTGAAACACCCAGCTTCTCTGCCAACCGCTCCTGTGACATTCCTGCCTGCTTGAGAATAAATTTTAATTTTCCTGCAAGTGTCATACCTATGACCTCCTTGTTTATTAAACTTGTTGATTGCTTCACTTGATATGAAGCAGCACACATTATTCGACCTGTGCTCGTCAACAGATTTAAGTATAGGAAAGTGAATTTTGCATTACAAGCAAGCCGGGATTACATTTCGGTTTTTTCCGCTACTTTGCGTGGCATTTATTGATTTCAAGCCAATTTAACGATATGAGGCTCTATCGGTGCTTTTCGTAAAATCGTAGCCAAGCAACTGCTTTACTGTTTCACTTTCTAAAAACACCACCTGCATTGCGGCGGTTAAGATAAACACAAACAACGGTTTGTATAACAGTAGTCTAACACACGTTGTTTAAAAATCCTACAGCCAAGCCAATGTCTGTAATTTGCCCTAAAATTTCATTTTATGGAATTTGGACTACTTGATTTTCTAATTGCATACGCAATTCGTGAAATGTATCATTATACTGTTGATACATCAGACACACAAATGTAAATAGGGACATAGGGAAAAGGGAAAGGAGGAAGCTATATGATGCATGACGAAAAAATCATTGACCTATTTTTCAAGCGCTCCCAGCAGGCCATATGCGAACTGGACATGAAGTACGGAACAATCTGCCACACACTCTCCTAACGGCAAGCGTATTTCTCAATACACCTGCTCACAGTACACAAAAGCTCCTTGCGGGACGCTCTGCAAGACCCAGCACCGTATCAATGAAGAGGTGGTACTGTCCCTTGTCTCTGAAATGCTGAAAGCCATTGCAGAATACTGTTCAATGAGCTGGTACTATCCGACAAACTCTTTGAGCATTGCGCCGAGATTGACGAAGCGGCCGAAACCGCATGAAGCTGATCGTGCGGTCACTGGCAGAGCAAAACGGCGTGACCGAGCAACTGAAAGCTGAAAACCAAATGGAATGGGTGCGGCAGATGAACGCTTGCAAGGCACAGGCAGAGGAGATTGTGAAAGCGGAATTGATTTATGATTGAGCGAGAAAGTCCGGGCAGAAAACTGTTCGGACTTTTCTCATATATTCCAAAATGACGGTAGAACTGTTCACAAGTTTTATGGTATGATTTGAATACAAATTGAGCAGCAAATCTGGGAAAACATAATCATCAATGTGTAAAATGTGATAGTCATGAGGAAAAAACGAGAATTACCGAAAGGGTGCGGGAGGCATTGTGCGGGAAGAGGATCAAACAACCAGTAGCCTTGGCTGTATTATTTGTTCTAATGTTCATTAGTGGATGTTTTTTTGTGAAAGCCAATCAAGCAAAGGAATTTGAGAAAAACGATTATGGGGTGTTTTTAAATGCGGACGCCTCATCTTTGGAACGATTTAAAATGTATGAAACGATTGTAATTGATGCACAGTATTTTACAAAAAGGGATATTAAATTGCTCCATCAAAATGGAACAGTCGTATATACATATCTAAATATTGGGTCGATTGAAAACTTCAGGGAGTACTATACAACCTATGCGGAACTGGCAATCGGTGAGTATGAGCACTGGGAGGAAGAAGAATGGGTAGATGTAGCAAACCCAGACTGGCAGAAGTTTATAGGACAGCTTTCTCAGGAACTATATGAAAAGGGTGTTGACGGATTCTTTATAGATAATTGTGATGTATATGATTACGATCCGCACGAGAGTATTTTTGAAGGCATTACAGCGATTCTACAAAACATGATGACATTTGGAAAAGCGGTCATCATCAACGGTGGAGATACTTATGTGGCGGAATATAGGGAACGCTATGGGGCGATTGATCAGATTATGACAGGTGTAAATCAGGAATCCGTATGGAGCAGTATTGATTTTGATAGCGGAACATTCCATGAGCAAACGAGCGAGGCGAGGGAATATTTCAGCAAATATGTGGAAGCGTGCAAGGCGGATGGGGTGGAAGTGTATCTGTTGGAATATACAACTAATCAAAAACTGATTCAAAAAATAAAAGAATACTGCAAGGAGCAAGACTTCCATTTTTATATTTCCAGTTCCCTTGAACTTAGATAATGAGTGTTGAGAAATACGAAAAAGATGAGCAAATTAAAAAAGTTCGACCTATGAATACTGGCAGAGAAGGTGAAATTTGATTATGCTCCGTAAAGAAGTCCGCAGAATGTGACTTCTTTTTGAATTTGATGAAAAAGTCCTTGACTTTTCGTCTCTGATAAGCCAAAGCGGTGTGCAGGAATGTGTTGAGGGATGCCTTAGTTTCCCGAACCGTTTTGTAAAAACAATCCGTCCGCAAAAGGTCACGATTCAGGCACTTAATGAATATGAAGAGGAAATTATAGTTGAAGGAGAAGATGAAATGGCAAAATGCTTCTGCCATGAGCTGGAACATCTGGACGGTATGATTTTTTAGATAAAGCGATTGAAGAACTTTCTGCTTTGTAGTGCAAATTGATAGATGCCGTTTCGGAAAAAGAAAAAGGGGTTTTATGAGCAAGGTTATTATGATGTGCGGTGTATGTGGTTCTGGAAAGACTACTTATGCCAAGAAAAAAGAACAGGAAGGATATATCCGACTTTCCATTGACGAAGAAATGTGGAAACTTTATGGAAGAAAGGGAATTGATTATCCGGAAGAACAATATGAAAAATTGTCAGAGCAGGTGGAAGCTGCGCTTCAAAAAAAACTGCTATCCCTGATTCAGCAGGGAAAAGATGTTGTGATTGATTTTAGTTTCTGGAGTAAGGAAAATCGGAATGTTTATAAAGAACTGATTCAAAAAGCAGGCGCTGAAACGGAGCTTATCTATATGAAAGCCAGTAAGGAGCTTTTGCAAAAAAGACTATATAAAAGGAATCAGGTCTTAAATGCCAATTCACCGTTTGTGATAACAGATGAACTATTGGAACATCATTATCACGCATTTCAGGAGCCATGCGGCGAAGGAGAAAAAGTAATTTTGCAGAAATAGGATATTATGCAATATTCAAATTTCAACTGAATAATCCTAGCACAAACCGCTGCTACACGGAAGCCAACAAACCATGCAACAGTGGAACAACTCCGCAACTCGCCGGAACTGGCCAATACACTGGCCACATTATTGGCGTCAGTTCCATCCGAAAAATAGGTCGGAAAAATCGTATTAGCAAATCGGCGTTTTTTATTAGCAAGGCCGGAAAAATAGTTCGAAGCCAATTAGCAGGCATACAGCGGAAACTGTATATAATCGTTCCGACAGATCGGCAAGATCGCCTAAAGGAAACGATAACAAAAAACCACTGTAAACCATCAAAAAAACGGCTTACAGCGGCAATTTTGGCACCCCTGGCGAGAATCGAACTCACAACTAACCCTTAGGAGGGGTTTGTTATATCCATTTAACTACAGAGGCTTATCCGGCTTCTATTCAATTTTTCCGCAGCTCTACCATTCGAACGGGTCCCTTGTTAGGAGGGGGCTGTTCTATCCATTTAACTATGGGGGCATAGCCCCGGAGGGCTTTTATTAGTATATCAATTTTTTTCTTCCCTTGCAACCACAAATCCCCGTTTTTCCAGGGCCTTGTCCTGGGTACGGAAGGCCCACATATAGGCCAGTGTAATCAGGCACAAAAGAACGATCATGGCAGAGAAGGCCGGTTTATAGCTGTGGAGCACATCGTAAGAACCACCCACCAGCACAGGACAGAGCATACCGCCGATGTTGGCAAAGGCGGAGATCATTCCCAGGATGCTGCCAAAATCCCGGTTGCCATAGACAATCTGAGCGATGATGGGATGGGCCACATTGCCAAAGGCCCCGCCCAGACCGGTGCCCAGTACGATCAGTCCAATACCCGGCATAGCCGGAGCCATCAACGCCCCAGCCAGAGCCACACCGGCGGAAATATGGGCCACCACTGTGGCCTTTTCTGCCCCCAGCTTATCATAGAGCCAGCCCAATGCCAGTTTGCCGATGGCCAAGGCACCCATGCCGCAGGAGGCCACCGAGGCAGCAAAGGTAGGAGAATATCCCACATCGCTGACATGGGGAGCGGTATTCTGCATCAGGCCGCTGGTGCAGATGGTATTGAGAGCCGCACAGATACAGATCACCCAGAATTGGGGCGTGCGCACCGCCTGACGATAGTAAACGCCCTGTTTTTCCACCTGGCTGAAATCTTCTTTCTCGTCGCCGGTTTCTCCATAGGGAAGCAGCCCCTTGTCCGCAGGCCGGGTGCGGATGATGAAAAAGCACACCGGCACCACCAGCAGAAAGATCATCACTGCCAGGATCTGATAGGCTGTGCGCCATCCATAGTGGATGATCAGCTGGCTGGCCAAGGGATTGCAGATCATGCCGCCCACGCCGCTGCCCATAAAAGCCATACCTATGGCAAAACCCCGACGGGTGTGAAACCAGTTGTTAATGAGCATGGACAGGGCCACTGTGGTGATCATGCCCTCGGCTACGCCGGTGACCAGCGCCGCTCCATAAAACATCGGGAGCGAACGGGCAAAGGAAAAACAGAAATAGCCCCCTGCCATAAAAATACTGCTGATACGCAAAGCCAGCGTTACATCCAGCCGGGAGAAAACCCGTCCGCTGACCAGGGACATAACCATGAGGGATGCCGACAAAATGGTCTGGGTCAGCCCCATGCCCGCCCGGGAAAAGCCCATATCTTCACACACCGGCTTGATAAAGACCCCCATACAGTTGTTGATGGCCCCATAGCTCATGCCCATGAGGATGAAGCAGCCGGCCACAATCAACCAACCATAAAAAATCTTGTTCTTCTTTCCCGCTTTGCTCATATCTTTCACTCCTGAGAGACGCCCTTGCCCCGGCGCCTTTGTCCCTGCTATTGTGCGGCAAAAGCCCGCAGATGTCAACGGTAATTTGTCCAATATCTGAACTAAATTTTTTCCTTTCCCTGTTGTTTTGTCCCATCCCCTGAATTTGGTATGAATTTCTGTTTTTTAGGTAACAATGAACAAGGTGTTAAATTCCTTTTTTTCCCCGAAAAAGTGGTTGACAGAAGTGTTGTTTTGATATAAACTTCTAATTAGTAATTTTTCCTATGAAATGAGTGATCCCCATGAAACGCCGTACCATTCAGCGTACGCTGGTGCTCTCGGCGGTGATGAAGCTAAACGATCATCCCACCGCGGAAGAGGTCTACCGCTACGCCGCACAACGAACCCCCACCATCAGCCGGGGCACGGTGTACCGCAACCTTTCCCAGCTGGCGGAAGAGGGGACCATCTCCCGCATTCCCGTGCCCAATGCCCCGGATCGATTCGATTCGGCCACTGGCCCTCATTATCACCTGGTCTGCCAGGAGTGCGGCCGGTTTGTGGACGCCCCTGTCCCCTATCAGGCCGCAATGGACCGGCAAGTGGCCCAGGCCACCGGTTGGGAATGCGATTTTCACCACATCATCTTTCAAGGCCGATGCACCCAGTGCATCCACCATACACCCAATCATCAACCAAATGAACAGGAGGACACAATCATGAGCAAGTACAAATGCACCATCTGCGGCTATGTTTACGACGAGGCTGAAGGCTACGAGGCCGGCGGCATCGCTCCCGGCACCAAGTGGGAAGATCTGCCCGAAGACTTCGTCTGCCCGCTGTGCTCTGTTGGCAAAGAGCTGTTTGAAAAGGAAGACTAATCAACTTTTCCCAAAATAATTTCTCGAAGGAGGAGATTTTTATGAATCTGAAAGGTTCCAAGACCGAAGCCAATCTGATGGCCGCTTTTGCCGGGGAATCCCAGGCCCGCAACAAGTATACCTACTATGCTTCCGCCGCCAAGAAGGAAGGCTACAACCAGATCGCCGACATCTTCGAGGAGACCGCCGGCAACGAGAAAGAGCATGCTAAAATCTGGTTCAAGCTGCTCCATGACGGTTCCGTTCCCAAGACCGAGGAAAACCTGAAGGACGCCGCGGCCGGTGAACACTATGAGTGGACCGATATGTATGCCGGTTTTGCCAAGACCGCCAAGGAAGAGGGCTTCGACAAGATCGCTTTCCTCTTTGAGGAAGTGGGCAAGATCGAAAAAGAGCATGAAGAGCGCTATCAGAAGCTGCTGAACAACCTGACTCAGGGCAAGGTCTTTGAGCGGGAAGAGCCCCAGATGTGGGTCTGCGCCAACTGCGGCCATATCCATTACGGCAACAAGGCTCCTGAAAAGTGCCCTGTGTGCGATCATCCCATGGCTTATTTCAAGATCAAGGCCGAAAATTATTAATTTTCCAATTTGATTGAAAAAACGCCCTTTGGTGAAAACCAAAGGGCGTTTTTCTATTTTATATAACAACAAGTATTTATTTACTTTTCCCTCGGCTGGTGACGGGAAGACGGTTGAGCACCTTACCCTCTTCTTCAAAATAGAAAAAGTCATGGAGATTCATGGTGGTGCAGCAGTGGCCGGGGATGAGCCGGATCTTGTCCCCCACATGGAAGGGATGGCCGGGGAAGGTGAAGGCACTGTGTTCTTCGCTCATATTCACCGAAGCGCCAGGCAATGCGGGACATACGGGATTCCCCTGATCCACACCCAGGGCCTTGACGCCTGCATCGGTAACCACCAGATCGGGCCGGGTACTCACTACGGTGGCCAGCACGGTGAGGGAGTTTTCAAAGCGCAGGCCCATCTGACGATAGGTGGCGTCCATAAACAGATAACTTCCCGCCTGCACTTCGGTATAGACGGTGTCCTCTTTCCGCAGTTCCACGGTACCGGTGCTGGCGCCACTGACTTCCTTCACCGGGATCTGCCATTTTTTCAGATCGGCCAGAAGGCTTTGCAGTTCCGTTTCAATCCGCTGGGCCTCCTCTGCCCGGCGGGTGCCGTCCATTTCGTGGGACAGCTGACCGGCGTAAGCCTGCACGCCATCAAAGACCAGATGAGGACAGGCCATCACCTCCATGGCCAGATCCCGGAAGGCCTCATGGGTGGTGACGCCGCAGCGGCCCATGCCCACTTCATACTCCACCAGACAGTGGATGGTGCTGCCTTCCACGGCGGCCGCCTGCTCCAGATCCCGGATATTCTGGCTCTGATCCACGCACACCGTGATACGGCATCCCTTGGCCAGGTAGGCCACTCGGGCGATCCGACTCTTTTCGGTGATCTGATTGGCGATCAGGATATCCTCGATGCCCGCCAGCGCCAGATCCTCCGCCTCAGCCACCTTGGCACAGGTGATCCCTTTGGCCCCGGCCCGCACCTGGAGATGGGCGATGTCGGTGCTTTTGTGGGACTTGTAGTGGGGGCGCAGGGCCACTTTCAACGGGGCCAGAAGCCGGGCCATTTTTTCCATATTGCTGTCAAACACCGGTCGGTTGATCAAAATCGCCGGGGTCTCCAAATGTTCTGCTCGCATCCCTTTTCCTCCTCTTGCCGCAAAACAGAAAAAGGGCGCGGCGAAAAGCCGCCGCGCCGCTTTCTATGAACACTTAGTTCTTGGACTTGATGTACTCGTCGATGGACTTGGCAGCAGTCTTGCCAGCGCCCATAGCTAGAATAACGGTAGCAGCGCCAGTGACGGCGTCGCCGCCGGCATAGACGCCTTCCAGAGAAGTCTTACCGTTTTCATCGGCAGAGATGCAGCCCTTCTTGTTGGTCTCCAGGCCGTTGGTGCTCTTTTTCAGGATGGGGTTGGGAGAAGTACCCAGAGCCATGATGACGCAGTCCACATCCAGCACATAGTCGGAGCCTTCCACAGGGATGGGACGGCGACGGCCGGAAGCATCGGGCTCGCCCAGTTCCATCTTGACAACTTCCATGCCGGTGACCCAGCCTTCTTCGTTGCCCAGGATCTTCACAGGGTTGTTCAGCACCTTGAAGTCGATGCCCTCTTCCATGGCGTGATGGACTTCTTCCTTACGGGCGGGCAGCTCTTCCAGGCCACGGCGATAAACGATGGACACATCGGCGCCCATACGCTTGGCGCAGCGAGCGGCGTCCATAGCCACATTGCCGCCGCCAACCACGGCCACTTTCTTGGCGTGGAAGATGGGGGTGTCATGCTTGCCGTCATAAGCCTTCATCAGGTTGATACGGGTCAGGTACTCGTTGGCGGAGAACACGCCGTTGAGGTTCTCGCCCTCGATGCCCATGAAGGAGGGCAGGCCAGCACCGGTGCCGATGAAGATGGCCTCATAGCCTTCTTCCTTCAGCTCCTCGATGGACACGGACTTGCCAACCACCACATTGGTCTGGATGTTGACGCCCATGGCCTCCAGGTTCTCCACTTCCTTGGCCACGATGGCCTTGGGCAGACGGAACTCAGGAATACCATAGATCAGAACGCCACCGGCGGCATGGAAAGCCTCCAGCATGGTCACATCATAGCCCATCTGCACCAGGTCGGAAGCGCAGGTCAGGCTGGCAGGGCCGGCGCCCAGAACAGCAACCTTATGGCCGTTGGAAGGAACCTTCTTGGGCTTTTCGGTGCTGTGCTCCATGTGCCAGTCGGCGCAGAAACGCTCCAGACGGCCGATGGCAACGCTTTCGCCCTTGATGCCGCGGATGCACTTGCCTTCGCACTGGTTCTCCTGGGGGCAGACACGACCGCAGATGGCAGGCAGAGTGGAGGTCTCGGCGATCTTCTGATAGCCTTCCTCGAACTTGCCCTCAGCCACCAGAGCGATGAACTGAGGAATCTGCACATTCACAGGGCAGCCGCTGACGCAGGGCATATTCTTGCAGCCCAGGCAACGATTGGCCTCTTCCACGGCCATCTCGGCGGTATAGCCCAGGGCTACTTCTTCAAAGTTCTTGTTTCTTACGTCGGGAGCCTGCTCCGGCATCTTTGTTTTTTCCAGGCTCATGTTCTTATTTGCCATTGTTCATACCCTCCATTCTGCAAGCGTGCTTTTCCCGAGCAGCAGCTTCCTGCTGGGAATACATTCTGGAACGACGGATGGTCTCGTCGAAGTCCACCTTGTGGCCGTCGAAGTCCGGGCCATCCACGCAAGCAAACTTGGTCTCGCCGTCCACAGTCAGGCGGCAGCCGCCGCACATGCCTGTGCCGTCGATCATAATGGGGTTCATGGAAACAATGGTGGGGATGTTGTACTTCTTAGTGAGGACGCAGACAAACTTCATCATCACCAGGGGGCCGATGGCGATGACGGCGTCATACTTCTCGCCGCCTTCGATCAGGGACTCCAGCTTGTTTGTAACAAAGCCCTTTTCGCCATAGGTGCCGTCGTCGGTCATCATGAACAGCTCATCGCAGCTGGCGCGCATCTCGTTTTCCAGCATGACGATCTCCTTGGTGCGGAAACCGGCGATCATGTGGACAGTGCCGCCGGCCTCATGGATGGCCTTGGCCTGAGGCCAGGCAATGGCGCAGCCCAGGCCGCCGCCGATAACGGCAACCTTCTTGCCCTTGAACTCTTCGGTCTCGGAGGGGTTGCCCAGAGGACCCACAAAGTCGTGGATGTACTCCCCTTCCTTCAGCTCAGCCAGCTCCATGGTAGTGGCGCCAACTGTCTGGAAGATGATCGTGACAACGCCCTTTTCCCGATCGTAATGTGCGATGGTCAGGGGGATGCGCTCGCCTTCCTCGTTGACTCTCAGGATGATGAACTGGCCGGGCAGGCACTTTTTGGCCACCATCGGCGCTTCCACATCCATCAGGACAACATTGCTGCTCAGGTCTTCCCTACGCAGAATCTTGTACATTCTCAATCACCTCATCTATTATATTTGCCTTATCTTTAAAACACACCCGCCCGGTTTCCCAGGCTGTGGGTTTTACAAAAATGAAAAGGGGCTGTGCCGGGGAAAAACCCCGGCGCCCGTTATTTAATAGCTGCCTTCACCGTCTGTAAAAAGCCGGCCCCGCACAGCGGGAGCGGGCCCCGTGGCCGGTCACGCCAAGCCGGGAGCCCACGGCGCGGCAGCCGCGCCGGCTGTATCAAACAAAATAAAACCATCCGCCCTCCGGCGGAGGGGCCGATTGCAGTTTTTTCTTCACGCTGCGCTGCCGGGGCGTCAGCTCCCCATCCGGCTTTTCCAGAAGCTCCATGGCCCTGCGGCAAAACCACTCTTTTCCCTGAGGGCTTTCCCGCACCTGCCAGAAGACCTCCAGCGCCGGGCATCGGAACCGGAGAAATCCCCCCACCCTTGTCACCTTGACCCGCAGGCGAGAGCTTTGGTACCGTCCAGGGCTGCGGGCCAGAAAGGCGGCCGCCGCCTGCTCCCAGGGCTGGGAATGCCCGCAGCTGACACAGAAGAACCGCTCTCCCTGTCGGCCATTTCCCTGGCGGCGCTGGGCGCACACCGGGCATTTCTGATAAAGGCCGCTGCCCGCGATGGGCACAGGAGAGGGCAGACCCAAAATCGGGGCCCGCTGACAAAGGAGTTTTGTCACAAACCGGTAATCTGCCAAGGAAAAGGAAGCTTCCGGCAGATTTTTGCTGCCTCTGGCGGTATTTTCCACCACCAGAAGGGCGCTGAGACGGCAGGCCAGGCGGCACACATCCCCAGCCAGACGGCAAAGGGCGTCTTTTCCCTCTCCCGCCGGTTCCATGTGCCAGAATTCCTCTTTTTCTCCATCCCAGGCGCACAGACACAGGCCCTTTTCCGTGCGTCCCACCCCCAAAGTGCAGGCGGGAGAGCAGGGCACCGGGTCCCGGTACCAGAGCCTGACAGACAGATAGTATGCGCCGTTTTTCTCAAAAAGCAGCGCGTTTTTGGGCACAGCCAATCCTTTTTCCACCAGGAGCAGGTGTTCTCTTTGCCATGGACCCGCATCCAGGGGCAACAGCAGATACCGCCGCTTGCCTCGTTTTTCCCGCAGGATCTCCCCGGTGTAGATATCGGTGAGGTAATCCTCCGAGGGGGCCCATTCCAAAGCCCCGGACCGGTTGAGCAGATAGACCTTGCCATAATATCTTCTGCCTTTTTCACCCCGGAGAATAGAATAATCCCTCCCTCCGGCGTAACGGCAAAAAGATACCGGTCTTAGCGTATCATATTTATCGAGATTTGTATAGATTTCTGAGGGGGAAAAATTGTCCCAATCTGACAAAATTCTCTCTAAATCTTCTTTTTCCGTCCGGCAGACAGGATAGGTGCTCCGCTTTTCCCGTTTTTTCCGGGTCAGGTATCCCCGCACAAGGCCCTGGGCATCCCGCTGCAAAGCGTCCTTGAAAGGCTGGGCCTCAAAGGCATCGGCCTTTTTCAGCACTTCTCTGGGGCAGAAAAACAGCTTCCCTTCCTCTTCCGCCTGACGGCTATAAGGGCGGCAAGCCCGCAAAATGGCCTCCAGGGCCATGGAATAGCGGCGCTGGGCTTCTTCCAGCACCTGACGCTTTTTCGCCGTGGGAGTCAGCAGTTTGATGGTCACAGTGCGGTAAGACAATGGATTTCCTCCCCTCAGCAGTATTCCACATAGGCCCCTTTGTCCCATTGGGTCAGCCGGGCCAAAAGCTGCTGGGCCAGCAGGCTTTCCATTCCCATGCCCTTTCCCCGGCTCTGGGGCAGCAGAATGCGTACGCTGGTGCATTGCCCGTCCAGCAGGGCCCCCAGCTGCCGGGCGTCCCGCTCTCCTTCCGTCCAGGGCTCTTCCCTGCCCAGAAAGGCCAGAGTGCGCCCCAGCAGATCCTCAGCCGGCCACCGGTAATTGACCCCCAGGCTCCGGCCCTCTTTTTCCTTCTTTTCCACCAAAGCCACCGCTTTCCGGCCGGCCACCGCCTTGAGCCCTTTGAAATGCTCCAGGGTGTGGAGCCATTTCTCCTCCCGCTCCTTGCCCTGGGGAACCCCTACGGCCAGAAGCAAGGGACAGAGGGCCCGGGCCCGGCAGAAGAAAGCGGCGGGCTGGGGGCTTTCTTCCAATCCCCGGCAAGCGGAGAAAAACAGCTCCTGCATATAGCGTGCGCTCTCTTTGCCGGTATATGCCCTCCCCAAAAAGGCAAGAGCTCCCTGGCGGCCCCAGCTCAGGTCCTGTCCGCCTTTTTCTTCCACGGCCTCCCGGGAAAAGGCACAGCACAGCTCCCCGGGCTGGATCTTGTCCTCCCGCAGCAGTACCGGCTCTCCGGCCAGGGGAACCGGTCCGCCCCAGGGGATACGGCTGTTTCCCTTGGCCACCAGGGCCAAGGGCGGCATTTTCCGCTCGACGCCCCGCAGATGTCCTCGCCCGTCCAGCTCCAGCAGGGTAAAGCCATATTCTTCCCCGGCCTGACTGAGCAGCAGGGAGACGGCGGTGCGCTGCAAGGGTGCGCCCCCCTGAAGCATGGCCCAGGCGGCGGCACAAGCCGCCTGGGCCACCGCTGCGGCGGCCATATCCGTTCCAGGGCAGGAAATGAGAGCGGCCCGCACCCGGTCTCCCCGACGGCTCACCCGGCAAACACAACCGCCCTGCTGTCCTTTCTGGCCGCCGCTGTATTCCAAAAAGAGCTTCACCGGCGTTTCTCTCCCTTCACCGCCTGTTCCATGCGCAAAAGTGCGGCTTTGGTCTCGCCGGTGGTCTCACCCAGGAGCCTGGCCACCTGCTGCACCATGCGCATCTGTCTGTCCACCGCTTCCTGGGCTATGTGCAAAGTCTGTTCCCGCTTCTTTTCAAAGGCAGTGCGGTCCTCTTCCTCCCGGGTCACATCCCGCAGAAGGACGATGGCATCCCCGCCGGGCATCTCCACAACGGATAGGCGCACCTGACGCTCGCCCCCTTTGACAAAGGCCGGCTGATCGCTCACCGGCCACTCTTCCCGGGGCGGCAGTCCATCTTCCAAAAAGTCTTGCACCTCATGCCCCCGGGCCCCTTTGCCCCGGATGCCCAGCATCTCCATGGCTTTGTGGTTGTATTCTAGCAGCTTCTCCTCCGGAGACAGGAGCAAAATGGCACTGGGAGCATATTCGATGATCAGATTGGACATGGACTCGGCCTTTTCCCGCATATAGGGCAGGCACATGCGCACATCGGCCTTGCCTTGCCACACGGCCACGGCCTTATCCCAGCAAGTGGGGTAACCACAGGCGCCGCAGTTGAGCAGATCTTCCTTGGTCACCTTTCCCGTTTGGGCCAGAATGGCAGCAATTTCCTCTTCCCGAGGCTGCCGCTCCTTCTTTTTCTGAGGATGGAACCGGGTGGTGAGGTCCACCTGGGCACTTTCGCTCACCGAAGGCGCGCCGGTGCTCTTTTTCCGGGCAGCGGACAGCAGCCGCTCCTTTACCAGGATGGCCGGCGCTTTTTCCCGGGAGATTCCCGGGCCGTGGGCGCAGGAGCCCAGGCAGGTGTTCAGCTCCAGAAAGTAACCATGGATCTGCCCTTGCCGCACCGCTTCCAGAGTCTCCTTGCATCCCTCCACGCCGCTGACGGCATAGGTCTTGTACCCCTGGCGCTTGTTGGCCGGGATGGTAGCGATGATGCCGCCGGGGGAAGGGTACAACCTGCTGAGAGGGGTGTGGGTCTCGGTGCACTGGGTGTCCTCTTCTCCAAAGGCCACGCCTTTTTCCGAAAGCAGCGTTTTCAGCTCTTCAAACAGCAGCACGGCACTGAGGGCGGCATTTTCCTGCTTTTCCCAATGTTTGGCGGGACAGGGGCCGATGAACACCGTTTTGATCCGGCTGCCGAACATACTGCGCAGCATTTTGCTGTGGGCCACCGCCGGGGAAACCACCGGGGCCAGCAGAGGCGTCAAATCTGGATACTGCCGCTCCACCAGCAGCACCAAAGAGGGGCAGCAGGTGGAGATGATGTTGTCCATCTCCCTTTTGGCCATCAGGTGCATATATTCCAGACTCACCTGGGCGGCGCCTGCGGCGGTTTCCTCCACCCCGGTGAAGCCCAGCTTTTTCAAAGCGGCGGAAAACTGAGGAAAAGTGATGTCGGGAAAGGCGGCCAGCCAGGAAGGGGCCACGCTGGCATAGACCTTGAGCCCCATGGACAGCATCCGGCGCACATTGACAAGATCGCTTTGCACCTGCTGGGCTCCCTGGGGACAAACCTCCACACACCGGCCACAGAGGATGCACTCCTCCGACAGCACCCGGGCCTGGTCATCGGAAAAGGCAATGGCCCCCTGAGGGCAGGAACGGATGCACTTATAACAGTTGCGGCAGTTGGCCTTCTGGGTGACGATCACCGGTTCCATATCCCTTTCTCCTTTCCCCTTCTTCTGCCGGTATTATACCATAGCTGCAAGTCCAAGCAGACTTGCACGCCGCCAATGCGGCGTAAAATCAGCTTTGCTGATTTTTGCTAGGGTATAACATCAACAGCAGTCGTTTTGCAGGCAAAACGACTGAATGCGCAGCATCCTGCCGCACATGTGCGGCAACTGTTGATATTATACCATAAAAGGAGAAAAAAAGACAAAGGGCGGCAAAAGAAAAGGAAGGGCGCTCCCCTTCCTTTTCTTTCCTTTCCCGGTTTTCTGCGGGAAAACACCATCATGCTGCAAAACCAGCCAACAGTTTTTCCCCTTCCGGCCAGTATTCTTCTCCCCGGATAAAGATCTGGAAAGCACTCCCCGCCGTACCAGGCTGATCCAGTGTCACCAGCTTCCAGACTTCCCCTTCTTTTTCTCCCGTGTCCAGCCGTCCGATTTTTTCACCTGCGCAGTAGATCTCCACACTCTCCTGCAAGGGCACGCCCAAATTCTGATTCCGGTGGGAACCCTGAAGACGAATGGCCCATTCCTCCTTTCCCGGCGGAACCAGCTCCACGCCCCACTCCGGGCTGGCCTCCTGGTTTTCGCTGGCTTCCCATACCTCCATGGGACGGCTCTCCCAACCAGAAGGACAGGCATAGTCAAACTGCCATTGCTGCCAGGCATAGTGCTGCTCTTCTGAGGAAAAGGCGGCGGGCTCGATCTCCAGAACAGGCTTTTCTTTCTCCGGCTGCTCTGTTTGTTTTGCTTCCGGCGATGCCGGAGCCGGGGATTCCTCCGGCCCTTTGGTGTACAGCACTCCAACGGCCACAAGGCACAGACAAACGGAAACAGCCGCTATCCACTTTCTCTTCATCGTCATCGGCTCCTTTCTTAGCAAACAAATCAGTTGGTCTTGTTTTGCATTATTCTATCATCTGATCTTTTGTCTTTCAACCTTGGTGCATAAAAAATAAGCCGTCGGGGAATGATACATCCCCCGACGGCCTGTTCCTGCTGCCAAACAAATTCAGAAATCAACTTTTTCTCTTAGCTCACGATTTTATTGCTCTTGGCCCGATTGCATTTCCAGCACAATGTCTGAAGATTGCTTTCTTCTGTCCGGCCACCTTTTGACACCGGGATGATGTGATCTATTTCCAGCAAAAGGTTTGGTTCCGCATGGGTGGAGTTTCCACAGTTACAGCAAGTATAGTTGTCACGCTCTTTGATATGTTCACGCAGCTTTTTGGTCATCAGTGTGCGCTGCTCTTTGGCAAAGGCACCGGCTGTGAGTTTGCTTTCCAGCACTTTGATCAGTTCCGCAATGATCTCTTCTGTCATTGGCACAGTAAACGCTCTCTGTGCCATACCACCTCCCGAAGTGTATGCGAACTTATATTCCACGGTAAGTGTGCTTTCATCGATATTTGCAAAACCCAATCTGGAATAGAACCCGGCCTCATCGTTCTCCATGATAAAAGCGGGGACATCACCCAGATACTGCTGATATTCCGCTTTATAATTTTCAATGATTTGCTTTGCATCCCGCAAAGTTTCCAGTTCTTCCACCAGCTGATACAGCTTTTGGATTTGTTCCGGATAAGAGCTTTTATGTGGATAAAAATACTTCACAATATACTCCAGAGGGTTGTTTTCCGCACTGGCGAATACTGTTGCAGAAACCTCAGCCGTAAACGGTGTGATCGTTTTTTTATAGGGGCGGATATAGTTATATTCATCCTCGTGTGTGGTTTCTGTGCGGACTACTCTAGTTCCAAAGAGTTGAGAGATGGATTGTACCTTTTCATTGATATATTCATTGAACTCTCTTTGTGTACTCATCAGCACTTCACAAGTCTCTTTGATTTTAGCAAAATCCGGCGAATCATAATAGGCCAGTATCTGTTGATTGGTGCTGACCAACTGCTCTATCTCATTACGAAGAGGTGTTACGGCATTGTCGATCACATCCCACTCTTCGCTGTCAGGCGTTTTGATCTTTTTGATACTGTTTACCGTCCGATCAAACAACTTTCCAACCAGATCATCCAGTTGTCCCTGCGCACCCTTCATAACCAAAGAATCTTTGTTGTTATTGGCATACTCTATAACATCATTTACCGTCTTATAATATTCCCGCTGTTTTTTCTCCAAAGCTGCTTTTTGCTGCTCTTTCAGCAGTTTGTTATATTCTGATTTTCCCATCAGCAACGACGGATCATTTTTAAATTTGTTTATATCATATTGATTCACAGAGATTTCTCGTTCCCCTAATTTATTCCCAGCCGATGTAATATAAGAAACTCTGATTCTATAAGCACCTGCGCCTTTTAAAGCTATTTCAATTTGTTTTTTTAATCTGCTATACTGTGGTTGGGAACTATACTCATCGCTACCCAAAAGCTTTCGCAGTTTCATTGCCATAGCATTTTTTCTTTCAAGTATTGTTTCAGCCTCTGCAAGCTTTGCTTTATTTTCTTTAAAGAACTTTATCTTATCATATTTTTCCAATGCTTGACGGCTTTTCACTATGATATGGTCATCAAAATAAGGAATCACCTCCCAACTGGAAATCCCTACTTCTTCAAATGCTTTGGACTCCAAAGTTTTGTACTGCTGTTCGGTGATAATTTTAACTACTATAAGTGCTAATATAATTGCTACAACAAAAAACATTTCTCTTTATCCTTTCTTTTTAGCCGTATTCATAGTCTTTACAAACATTCTTTCAGCCCATATAATACCATTTAAGCGCAGTATAGCACAAGACTATTCTCCAATCCAACATTTTCACCTTCCATTATTTTGTATAAAATGGCCCTGCTGAATCATCGCTTCAGCAGGGCCATTTACCTATCTAATTGTCACTTACTGCTGCTCAATCAGATGGCCGCATTTTTCAAAGAAAAAGTCCCGGGTGCCGGCGCCGGTGAGGCTGACGGTCTCCTGGTCGTCGATGCGCACCTTGACCTCTTCCACGCACTCACCGTCGCAGAACATCTGGGCCACTTCCACCTGGTCATGGAGGGAATATTCCTCCACCAGCTGCCGCAGGGTGAGGAGCACATTGTAAGAGCCCTTCACATGGCAGGCGCTTCCCACGCACACGCTGAATTTCATCTTTCTGCCGCCTTTCTCTTATTTGCCGTATTCCACATGGAGCAGCTCGTGGACCCGGCCCTTGAGCACCCCGTCATACAGGGAGGTGACGGCGTAGTTTTCCTCGGAACGCTTGATGGGGCTCATCCGGTCGGCCTTGTAAAGTCCTTCGCCCCGGCGGGCCTTGTCGGCCTTGGTGCCGAAGGGCTGGCCTGCGCCGGAGACGCAGCCGCCGGGACAGGCCATAACCTCGATAAAGTCATAATCCTTGTGGCCTTCCAGAATCCGGTCCAGCAGAGGCCGGGCGTTGTTCAGGCCGCTGACGATGGCAATGCGCACTTTTTTGCCGCCGATCTCCACTTCGGTATGCTTGACCCCTTCCATGCCACGCACGCCATTGAAGGCAATAGCCCGCAGGGCCGTGGTGGATTTGTCGTCGCTGAGACGGCGGATCACCGCTTCGGTGACTCCGCCGGTGACGCCGAAGATCACGCCTGCGCCGGTGGAAACGCCAAAGGGCATATCCACGCTTTCCGGCTCCAGGTCGTCAAAGACGATGCCGGCCTGGCGGATCATGGCGATGAGTTCCTGGGTGGTGATGGCGTAGTCCACATCGGGCACGCTGTTCCGCTTGAATTCATCCCGCTGCACTTCGAACTTTTTGGCGGTGCAGGGCATAATGGCCACCGACACGATCCGGCGGGTAGAAGGCTTCAGCTGCTCTTTCAGCACCGCGCCGAACATCTCCATGGGGGAGCGGCAGGTGGACACATGGGGCATCAGTTCGGGATAATGCTTTTCCACAAACTGCACCCAGGCCGGGCAGCAGGAGGTGAACAAGGGCAGGTTTTCTCCCTTGGCCAGCCGCTCCGACAGCTCGTTGGCCTCTTCCAGCACCGTCAGGTCGGCGCCGGTGGTGGTGTCATAGACCTCGTCAAAGCCCAGACGGCGCAGAGCGGCGGTGACCTTGCCCATGGCGTTTTCTCCTTCGCCCAGGCCCATTTCGTGGCTGATGCCCACCCGCACGGCGGGGGCGATCTGCACCACGCACTTGGTGTGGGGATCGGACAGTTCCTCCCACATCTTCTGGGTGTCGTTTTTCACCACAATAGCCCCGGTGGGGCAGACGGCGGCACACTGGCCGCAGCCCACGCAGGCACTATTGGCAATGGGCTCATCAAAGGCGGGCATCACCTTCATGCGAGCGCCCCGGTCGGAAAAGTCGATGGCGCCCACGCCCTGGATCTCTTCGCACATACGGACACAGTCGCCGCAGAGGATGCACTTGGCGTTGTCCCGGCTGATGCACACCGAGGACTCGTCCCGCTCATGCTCCACCTGGCCGTCGCCAAAGCGGATGTCCCGGATGCCGAACTGATGGGCCAGCTCCTGGAGCTTGCATTTGCCGCTTTTTTCGCAGGTGGTGCAGTCCCGGCAGTGGCTGGCCAGCAGCAGCTCCAGCACATTCTTCCGGTATTTCCGCAGCCGGGGGGTATTGGTGTAGATCTCCATCCCCTCCCGGGGCGGGGTGGAGCAGGCCGCCTGAATGCTGCCCCGCTTGTCCTCCACCATGCACATCCGGCAGGCGCCATACACCGACAGCTCGGAATAATAGCAAAAAGTGGGCAGCTGGATACCGGCCTTGCGGATGACCGCCAAAATATTTTCTTCCCCTTCGATGGGCACAGGGATATTGTCTACCATCATAAATGCGCTCATGGTTTAGCCCTCCTTCACGGCGTGGAAACTGCACCCGTCAAAGCAGGCGCCGCACTTGATGCATTTGTCAGGATCGATGGTGAAGGGGCTGCGGATCTCCCCAGAGATGGCCCCCACAGGGCACATCCGGGCGCACTTGGAGCAGCCCTTGCACTCCTGGGGATCGATGTAATAGCGCTTCAGCTTCTGGCAGTTGTGGGTGGGGCAGCGCTTTTCCTTCACATGGGCTTCGTATTCATCCCGGAAATACCGGATGGTGCTCACCACCGGCTGGGCCGCTGTCTTCCCCAGACCGCACAGAGCGGTGGCCGAAATGGTCTCGGCCAGCTCTAGCAGCAGGTCGATGTCCCCATCTTTTCCCTGTCCTGCCACGATCCGCTCCAGAATCTCCAGCATCCGCTTGGTGCCCTCCCGGCAGGGAACGCACTTGCCGCAGCTTTCGTTCTGGGTGAAGTTCATGAAGAACCGGGCCACTTCCACCATACAGGTCTTGTCGTCCATGACCACAAGGCCGCCGGAGCCGATCATGGCTCCCACCTTTTTCAGGGAATCGAAGTCCAGGGGCAGATCCAGATGCTCCTTCGTCAGACAGCCGCCGGAGGGGCCGCCGATCTGCACCGCTTTGAACTCGGCGCCATTCCGCATACCGCCGCCGATGTCGAAGATGATCTCCCGCAGGGTGGTGCCCATGGGCACTTCGATCAGGCCGGTGTTCTGGATGTTGCCCGTCAGGGCAAAAGCCTTGGTGCCCGGGCTGTTCTCCGGGCCGATGGAGCGGTACCAATCCGCCCCTCTGGTGATGATATGAGGCACATTGGCCAGCGTCTCCACATTGTTGAGCACGGTGGGCTTGTCAAACAGGCCCCGCTCCACGGTGCGGGGCGGCTTGACCCGGGGCATACCCCGGCGGCCCTCGATGGAGGCGGTGAGGGCGCTGCCTTCGCCGCAGACAAAAGCACCGGCGCCCCGGCTGATGTGGATATCAAAATCAAAACCGCTTCCCAGGATGTTTTCGCCCAGCAGTCCCAGCTCTCTGGCCTGACGGATGGCGCCGTCCAGACGGCTGACCGCCATGGGATACTCGGCCCGGACATAAATATAGCCCTGGCTGGCCCCGCAGGCCACGCCGGCGATCATCATACCCTCCAGCAGCCGGTGGGGGTCACCCTCCATTACCGACCGGTCCATAAAGGCACCCGGGTCGCCTTCGTCGCCGTTGCAGACGATGTACTTGGGAGTGGCTTCCTTGGCACGCACCTGGGCCCATTTCCGCCCGGCGGGGAATCCTCCGCCGCCCCGGCCGCGCAGATTGGATTTCTGGATCTCCTCCACGATCTCCTGGCCATCCATATCGAACAACGCCTTTTCAAAGGCCTTATAACCGCCGATGGCGATGTACTCCTGGATGGAGGTGGCGTCGATGTGGCCGCAGTGCTCCAGCACGGTACGGGTCTGCTTTTTATAGAAGGGGATCTCCTCCTGGGTCTTGTAGATCTCCCCGTTCATCTTATAGCACAGCCGCTCGATGGGCTCGCCGCCCAGAATGGTCTTTTCGATGATCTCCTGGCAGTCGTCCTTCTTTACCTTAATATACAGCCAGCCCTGAGGCTCGATGCGCACCAGAGGGCCCATTTCGCAAAAGCCGTGGCAGCCGCTGCGCTTGACGCCCACATCGTCCCCGTGGGGCTCGTGGGCCAGGTCCACCTGACAGTGGATGCCTTTTTCCTGAAGCAGCTCCACCAGACGGGCATAGATATCCAGAGAGCCGCCGGCCACGCAGCCGGTACCGGCACACACCAGGATCTTCTTCACCTGGGAGGCAAAGCGGCCCTCCAGGGTCTGGCGCAGGACGGAAAGTTCTTCTCTTGTTTTCAGCATGCCGTCCCCTCCTTCTTCAGTTCATCCAACAATTCCACCGCTTTTTCCGGCGTCATGGAGGGATAGACTTTATCGTTGACGGTGCAGGCCGGTGCCAGACCGCAGGCTCCCAGGCAGGAGACGGTCTCCACCGTAAAGAGCATATCGTCGGTGGTGATCTTCTGAGAGGAAAGGCCCAAAGTTTCCCGCATCTTCTCCAGAATGGGGATGCTTTTACGCACATGGCAGGCGGTGCCGTCGCAGATCTTGATCACATATTTCCCCTTGGGTTCCAGGGAAAAATTCTCATAAAAAGTGGCCACGCTGTAAATTTTCGCGGCGCTCATCTGTAATTTTCTCGCCAGGTAGGGAAAAATTTCCCGGGGCAGATACCGGTATTCCCCCTGGATATCCTGCAAAATGGCAATGACATTGCTGGCCTGGGCTCCGTGATGATCCAGTATGCGGTCGATCACGGCAAAATCCACTCCATTGTTCATGGGCGCATCCCCTCCAAAAAAAATTCTGTTCTGATCCCAGTGTAGCCGACCCTCCGGCAGATTGCAATGATATTTTTTTAACGATACTTTCCAAATGCAAAAATATTTTTTATTTAATACGGTTTTTATTTTTTCTCTTTTATACCGTATTAAATATATCCACCCCCTGGTGTGTTTTTCCCCAGGTGCAAATTTTTTCTTGCCTCCGCTCTGTCGATTTGCTACACTGAAATGGCAGAACGGGTTTTCCCGGTCAGCTGCATCCTATTTCCAGTTCATGCGCAGATGCTTTTTCTCTGCGCCGGGAGTTCCCATAACCTCCCGTTTCATTTCCGCAGCGCTGTTTTTTTGCTCCCTGTTTCTCTCCTGCTTCCTCATAAATTTTTGAAATGGCGCTGCATCTTGTCTCCTCTTTGCGGAAAGTCCGCCCGTTTTGGGCGGCTTTTTGCTTTTTTTAACATTCCTTGTCCTTTTCTCCGTTTTATGTTATACTTATTCCTAGTACGCCGCTTATTTTTCCTGTGACAAAGCGGCGCCCGGCATACGCATCCCCCTTTTCTTGCGGCGGCCTTGGGCCGTCTCTTTTTTGTGTCCGCCTTTTTCCGGACTTACCGGATGGAATTATAATTTTATCGCAAAGGAAGTGCATTTGATGGAAGAAATTCGCGAAAACAAAATGGGCAACACGCCCATGCTCCAGCTGATCATCTCCATGTCTTTGCCGGCCATTTTCTCCATGCTGGTCCAGTCCCTTTATAATATTGTGGACAGCTATTTTGTGGCCAAAATCAGCATGGACGCCCTCACCGCCGTTTCCCTGGCCTTCCCCATCCAGCAGCTGATGATTGCCATGGCTGTTGGCACCGGGGTGGGCATCAAC
The DNA here is from genome assembly GCF_018917925.1 of Intestinimonas sp. MSJ-38. Taxonomy (NCBI): domain Bacteria; kingdom Bacillati; phylum Bacillota; class Clostridia; order Eubacteriales; genus Intestinimonas; species Intestinimonas sp. MSJ-38. The sequence continues at coordinate 144,143 of NZ_JAHLPO010000001.1, forward strand.
TCCCTGGTGTCCCGGCGTCTGGGTGAAAAACGCCAGCGGGAAGCTGACCTGGCCGCCTGCCACGGGGCGATCCTGGCTTTCTTTACCTCTCTGCTCTTTGCCCTCTTCGGCCTGTTTGGTTCCCGGTGGTTTTTGAGCCTTTTCACCCAGAACGCCAATGTGATCGATCTGGGCACCCAGTATCTGTCGGTGGTGTGCATCTGCTCCTTCGGCAGCTTTGTGGAGATCGCCTTTGAAAAAACCCTCCAGGCCACTGGCAACATGATCTACCCCATGTTCTTTATGCTAGTGGGCTGCGTCACCAACATCATTCTGGACCCCATTCTGATCTTCGGCCTGTTCGGCCTGCCCAAGATGGGCATCCTGGGCGCGGCAGCAGCCACCGTCACCGGTCAGATTCTGGCCATGTGCTACAGCCTCTATGTGATGTTCCGCAAAAGCCATGCCGTCCATATGACCTTCAAAGGCTTCCGTTTCCACGGCACCACCATCCGGGATATCTACTCCGTGGGCATCCCCTCCATGATCATGCAGTCCATCAGCTCCTTCCTGGTGATGGGCCTCAACCAGATCCTTTCGGCCTTCTCCGAAACGGCCATCTCGGTGCTGGGCGTCTATTATAAGCTCCAGTCCTTTGTGTTCATGCCGGTCTTTGGCCTGACCCACGGACTGATGCCCATCATGGGCTACAACTACGGCGCCCGGAAAAAGGCCCGCCTGCTCAGCTGCCTGCGCATCGGCCTTTGCATCGCCTGCGGCATTATGGCGGTGGGTACCCTGCTTTTCTGGATCTTCCCCGCCCAGCTGCTGACCATCTTTGACGGCTCCGGCGAAATGCTGGCCATCGGTGTGCCGGCCTTCCGCTCCATCAGCCTGTGCTTTATCCCCGCAGCCTTCGGCATCATCTTCTCCACCATCTTCCAAGCGGTGGGACGGGGCAAAAACAGCCTGTTCATCTCGGTGCTGCGTCAGCTGGTGATCATTCTGCCGACCGCCTACCTGTTCTCCAAGATCGGCCTGCGCTATGTGTGGTACGCCTTCCCTCTGGCGGAGATCATCTCCCTGGTGGCAAGCCTGCTGCTCTTCAGCCGCTTCTATAAGCTGCACATCCACAACCTGGAAAACAAGCCGGCTTCTCCGGCGGTGTGATCTCATTTTTCTCACTTTTTATCCCCAAGGGCCGGCGTCCTTGGGGATTTTTTTAGTTGTTACAAAGTAATTAACTAATTTGCACAAAACCGGCGGCTTTTTTTCTCCACCTGTTCAGCCCCGAAACTCTCTTCCCGGCCCTCTGCCGCCTTGAAAAGAAGGGGGGATTGTGTTATGGTTTAATAGCGCCAAATCAGCGGCCTTTTTTCTTTGCTCTTTTGGCCTATTCCAATAAAGGATTGAGGGTTCGCCCATGTGGAAATATGTGCTCAAGCGTCTGATCATCTTGCTGCCGGTGCTGTTCGGCGCCACCTTCATCGTCTATCTGCTCTTTTATTTTGCCCCGGGCAATGCCGACCGTTCGGCGGTGCGCAAAGCGGCCACCCCGGAGGAGGCCGAGATCATCCGGGAAGAGCGAGGGCTCAACGATCCGATCCTGGTTCAATACGCCCGCACCATGAAGGAGATCTTCGCGGAAGACAGCTATGTGCGAATCCAGTTGGGCGTGCGTCTGCCCAAAACCATCAAGCTCACTCTGGCCGCTGGTGTGGTCACTCTGGTTCTGGCCCTTCCCATCGGCGTATGGGCCGCCATCAAGCAAAATACCCTTTTTGACAATGTCAGCATGCTGATCTCCTTCTTCGGAGTGAGCATGCCCAACTTCTGGCTGGGAATGCTGATGCTGTTGTTTTTCGCGCTCTACTTAGGCTGGTTCCCCACATCGGGCAGTCAAACGCTGAGCAGTCTGGTGCTTCCCGCCTTTACCCTGGCCTTCGGCAACATGGCCTTTATCTCCCGCATCACCCGCTCCTCCATGCTGGAGACCATCCGCCAGGACTACATCACCACCGCCCGGGCCAAGGGCCAGGCGTTCAAAGTGGTGGTGCGGAAACACGCTTTGCGCAATGCTTTGATCCCCATTGTCACCGTCATGGGCCTGCGGTTGTGTGAGGTGTTCAGCGGTTCCATTCTGGTGGAGCTGATCTTCTCCTGGCCGGGCATCGGCCGGCTGCTGGTGGACTCCATCAATGAACGGGATTTCCCCATGATTCTGGGATGCGTCATCACCTTTGCCTTCTGCTTCTCCATCATCAATCTGGTGGTGGACCTGCTGTATGTGGTCATTGACCCCCGCATCCGCTCCCAGTTCAACCGCTCGTAAATCAAAAGGAATATCCAAAGCCCTCCTGCTTGCCAGGAGGGCTTTTTTTATCCATTCCCACAAAATTCACTCTATATTTTTTCTGCCAAATCCCTTATAATAAAGCGATTCCATCGATCATTTCAAAATCAAATGGAGGACTTTATTTATGGAGCTGATCCTCAGCGATCGACCCCTTTTCCTGCCCGCAGCTCCGGAACGGGAATATATCGACCTGTCCCAAAAGAAAGTGGCCCCCTGCGTGGGCTGCTTTGGCTGCTGGGTCAAAACCCCTGGCCGGTGCGTCATCCGGGACGACGCACCCCAGATCTATCCCCTCATCGCCCGCAGCCGCCGGGTGCTCTATGTGAGCCGGGTGGTGTTTGGCAGCTGGGCACCCCCGATGAAAGCCATGCTGGAACGCTCCCTTCCCATCCAGCAGGCCTTCCTCCGCCCTTACATGGGCGAGACCCATCATGTGCAGCGGCTGGTAGAGGAAAAAGACGCCGTCATTCTGGCCTACGGCCCGGAGAGCCAGGAGGAAAAAGACCTGTTTCGCCGTCTGGTGGAACGGAACCGGCGGAATATGAGTTTCAAGTCTTACCAAGTGATCTTCTGCCGGGAAGAAGAAGTGCAGGATGCAGCGGAAAAGGAGGTACTCTCGTGGAACAAGTGATGATCCTCAACGCCAGTCCCCGGGCACCCCGTTCCAATTCCAAGGAATATGCCGCCCTGTTTTCCGCCCGGTGCTCCCTTCCCTGCCAGTATTTTGCCCTCAAAGGTCAACCGGCCGCCCATCTTATCCAGGAGATGGAACACTTCTCTCATCTGCTTTTGGTTTTTCCCCTGTATGTGGACAGCCTGCCGGTGGAACTTCTGGCCTTTCTGGAAAAAGTGCAGCGCAACCCGCCAAAAAACAAGCCCCGCCTGTCGGTGCTCATCAACTGCGGCTTTCTGGAGCCGGGACAAAACGATGTGGCGGTGGATATCCTGCGGCTGTTTGCCAAAACGGTGGGCTTTCCCATGGGAGCTGTCATGAAACTGGGCAGCGGGGAAGCCATTTTGCGCTCCCCGTTCCGCTCCCGGGCCGAAAAGGCCATCGGCCGGCTGGCCTCCGCCGTGCAGCAGGGAAAAGAAGAGGAGATCGCCACGGCCATGCCCCTGCCTCGCTTCCTGTTCATCCAGGCGGGCAACCGGTACTGGAAAACCTATGGCAAAAAAAACGGCGTGTCTTATGAAGAAATGTGCCGTATGGACATCGAAGGCCCCTGATAGCCTGATACGCAGAAAAGGGCCCGTTCTCCACAAGCTGTGGAGAACGGGCCCTTTTCCATTTGCTTTTTATGAGTAAAGGTGAGGGGGTTAAGCGCTCCAACGCACATCTTCAAAGGCCACATTGCCGTCTTTGCCCACAACGACCCCTTCCAGGTCTTTGTCATAGGCCTTGATCACAACGGTCTGATACAAGGGAACAAAGGGAGTCCAGTCGTTGAGATACTCAGAGAGCTCTGTAAAAGTGGCTTCCCGCTGGGTGCTGTCCAACTGGGTTTTGGCCTGCTCGATCAAGCTATCCACCTTCTGGTCGCCGATACGGGCCAGGTTGGCAGCGTCGATGGCGGAGGAATGATAGAGGCCGATGTTATAGGCATACATATTGCTGGAGGTGTAGCCCGCGATGGCCGCTTCATAATCGCCGCTCATGATGGCGTTGAGGTAGGTAGCATAGTCCAGAGTTTCAATCTCCATGGTGATTCCGATCTCTGCCAGGTTGGCCTGGATCACTTCGGCGGCACGGCGGTTGGCATCGGTGCAGGCCAGGCAGGTGAAGGTGGCGTCTTCCGGATCAATGCTCGATTTCTTCAAATACTCCTTGGCCTTTTTCACATCATAGTCCTGGGAGTTCTCTTCGCTGTATCCGGGGAAGGCAGGGGAAGTCTGGCCCAAAGCCACAATGCCCTGACCGTCACAGGATACGGTGACCACGGCCTCCCGGTCCACTGCGGCGCTGACCGCCTTGCGGAACCAGGGATTCTCAAAGGGCCCGGCTTCACTGTTCATGGCCATGAAGTTCATACGGGTGCCTTCGTTTTCCTGTACAGTGATGGCCTCGTCTTCCTTCAGGCGGGTGATATCGGTGGCCTCTACTTCCATGATGAAGTCCACTTCGCCGGCCTGGAGGGCAATGGTGCGGGAAGAGCCTTCGGGAATGATCCGCCAGGTGATGGTCTCCATGGAGGGCTGATGCTCGGTATCAAAGAAATTGGGGTTTTTCTCAAAGGTCAGATTATCGCCCCGGTTCCACTCCACAAAGCAATAGGGGCCGGTGCCCACCGGGTTTTCGTTAAAGTCGTTGCCCTCGTCGATGAGTTCGCTGGGCAAAATATCAATGCTGGCCATGTCGTTGAGCACCATGGCATAGGGGCCGTCGGTGGTGATCTTCACATGAGTGTCGTCTACCACCTGGATGTCGGTCCAGAAGGAAGTGTAATCCTTGGTGGTGGGGTAGGTCTTGGCGTATTCCATGGAGGCCTTTACATCCTGGGCGTCCAGAGTGCTGCCATCATGGAAGGTAACGCCCTGCTTCAAAGTAAAGACCCATTCGGTATCGCTCACGGTCTCATAGCTTTCGGCCAGGTCGGTCACCGGCTCCAATGTCTCAGGGTCAATGGACATCAGGGCATTAAAAGTGAGCAGGTTCATATATGCGGCGGTAACCGCCTTGTGATCAAAAGGGTGCAGGGTGGGCGGCTCGCTTTCGGTGGCAATCACCAAGGTGCTCCGCTTTTCCGCCGAGGCGGTATCCCCATCGTTTTCCATGCTGCGGCTGACGGCCGAGCCTTCTGTAGCGCCATTGCCCTTGGCACAGGCGGCAAATATGCCGCTCATCAGCGCTCCCGCCAGAACCAGCGCCACCATTTTTCTCGTTTTCTTCTGCATCGCACATTCGCCTCTTTCTGTTTGAATTTCCCGGTATACCGGGTTTTAACATCGTGAATGTGCGTTCATAATAGTATATAATCTATCATTTGTCAAGCCTTGACTGGATTTTTTTGTGCCCTTGTGATTTTTTCAGCTCTGAGCACAAATATCCCGAATTTTTCCCGGGTTTTTCATGGATTTTGACCGACATTTCTTTCATTTTCCCCAAATAGATTTTTCAGAAAAAGAGAAAAACAGCGGGACAAAAATTCAACATCGTGAATTTCCGTCCCGCTGTGCTTGGCTGATTTATTCAATTTAGTGAAGATTCGTCCTCGTCGTCATCGGCCAGAGATTCGTCGGCCAGAAGCTCTTCGTCAGTCCAATCCTCCTCGTCGGGCATGATCAGCCCTTCCAGCTGATCCACCTTGTCCTTGGCCTTCTGATAGATGGAGGAAAAGTCTCCTTCTTCCAGTTCCTCGATGGAAAACTCCTCTTTTTTCTCCGGGGAGATCACCGCTGTCCACCGCTGCATCATGACCTTGTTTTCCCGGGTCATACCGCTGCGGAAAGCCATGAGTTTTTCCCCTTCCCACAAAACGCAGGGGTAGCACAGCGGTTTGCCCAGGGCATTCATCTCGATCCAAAGGACCCGCACCGTCTCATCCTGACGGTGTACCCCTTCATAATACCGGGTCTCATATTTCCGGCTGAAGGAAAAGATGCTCTTTTTCTTGATTTCGTTCACGATGGCCGGGGTGTATTGTTTCATTGTATCCATCCTTTCTCCGGGACGCCCCGGCTTTTACAAAATGCTCAGATCCATCTCATCGGACAGGCGGGAGAGAAGCTCGATCCCGCCGGCGCTGTTGCCCGTTTCATTGAGGGCCGGACCCACCACGCCCAGGCCGCCCTTCGAGGGAATGGCCGACATGATGCCTCCGCCCACGCCGCTTTTGGCCGGCATACCGGTACGCACCAGGAATTCTCCCGACTGGCCGTACATCCCGCAGGACACCATTACGGCCATAGCGGTTTTGCAAAAGCTCTTCTGGGCACAGCACAAACCGGTGACCGGGTTTTTCCCGCCGTTTGCCAGCGTGGCGGCCATCACCGCCAGATCCCGGCAGTTGACCTTCACCGAACACAAACGGAAATATTCATCCAGAAGCTGCTCCACATCCCCATCGATGATCTGGGTGCTCTTCATAAAATAGGCGATGGCCCGGTTGCGGTGGCCGGTCTGTTTTTCCGACACATACACCTGCTCATCAATGGAAAGAGCGTTGTTGGCCGTCAGCTTCCGCAGCAGCTCCATCACCCGCTGGAACCGGCCCTCCGGCCCGCCGGAGACCATATACAGCGATGCAATGGCACCGCTGTTGATATAAGGGTTGAGAGGCCGGTGATGATTTTTCACTTCCAGGTCCACAATGGAATTGAAGGTTTCGGCGGTGGCGTTGAGGCTGATCCTGCGGGTCAGCTCATCCAAAGGACAGTCGGCCAGGGCCTGAAGGAAAATGGCCACTTTCACGATGCTCTGCACCGTCACCCGTTTTTCCCATTCTCCGGCGCCCATGCCATGGCCCGCCAGATCCATCCAGTAAACTCCCAGCTGCTGGGGATCGGCCTCCGCCAATTTGGGGATATAAGAAGCCACTCTTCCCTGTTTCGTAGCAAAGGCACATTCGTTTACCAGTTCCTCCAGACGCTGCTGTGTGATCATCCCGTATCGCCCTCCTGTTTTGTTCATTATGACCATTATAGCCACCCCCCTTCCATCTTGCAAGAGCAACATTTTGTTTTGCAATTTATCGTGATCTGGTCTGCAATATCCTTTGTGAGGCCGGCCGGGACAAAGGATTCCGGCAGACAAGGAGGATCTTTTTTTATGCAAATGCTCTTGCTGGGCCTGGCTTCCATGAGCAGTTCCCTGCTCATGGTCGTCACCGGCTTCGGCTTTGGCATCGTGATGATGGCCCCCTCGATACAGGTAACAGTGGTTTCCTCTAGAATCTCGCCCCATTCTTCAAAGCTGCCCTCAATCTTGGTTTCGCTTTTGTCGCTGTCTTGCCATTTGCCTTCCTTGGCTGCATAGCTGCGGTTTTGCTGGCTGGTGCCTCTTGCGGCTTCAAGATGGGCCACACCATCAAACAGCTTTTGCAGGGTGCTGAATCTCACGGGGGAGGAACAGGCAATATAAATATGGGTGTGCGGGGTATCTTCTTCAAGGCCACGCTCGTCCGCCATACAGCCGTAAACGAGGGATTTCAACCCCTGCAATTTGTCCTTGATGGTTTGGCGGTCAAATCCGTGTGAAAGCGGATTGTTAATTGCGATTTGCCATTTTCTAGCTTGTATATTGTCCATGTGCTGTTTCCTTTCTCTGGTCTGCTACAACTGCGACAGGTGCGACAAAGGCCATGTAGCAGGGAAAAGCCTTGCGATATATGGGTTTTCATGGATTTGCGACAGATTGCGGTAGCACTATAATGTCTCTCTTGATTATCTTTGCGGAAACAGCGATGATATGACAGTACATCAAAATATTCTTGAAACCATGTGCCGCCATATATCAATTAAGACAGAAAACTGGCATTTGACACAGTCTCATAAAATACCTGTTATCTTGATCAGCAAATGTCTTTTTGATTATCTCAACAGTTTAAATGACGCAGAGCAGTTTAAAAAGAAGGTACCGAAAAATATCGTTGACATATGGGTCGAACAGGAAACAAAAAAACACTTAATTCCTTACAGAACACAACACTAGATACTGTTAAATATGCTTTGCTGTCTGAGCGCGATATAACGTCAGATGAAGTCATGACCTTATTAGAAAAGGCCTATAATGAGAGCGCTGGAGAATAAAAAAACAGCCCTCGCGGTACTTCCGTCCGCAAGGGCTGCTTTTCATTCACTTTTCTATTAACTGGTCTAAGCTGACTTCCAGTGCCACAGAAATCCGATAAAATGTATCTACGCTGAAATTGTAGGCAACCTTTTCACTTTCGATTTGTCGCACAAAGTCATGGGAGCGCCCGATTCGTTCAGCCAATTCCGCAGCCGTTAGGCCGCGCTGTTTACGATATTTCTTAATATTACGCCGTATCGTATTATAAATATCCTCATTGAATACAAGCTGTTTCATTTTGTGAGCCACCACCTAACGAAAGTGTACCCAAATTCATCAGGAATGTATGTTAGGTATAGCCTCACAAAAATGGTTGTGCTAACGAAAAATATATGGTAGACTACAAGCAGTATCCCCACTTCGCACAAATTAGGAGGAACGAGAAAATGAAAAAATTTTTATCCCTCGCACTCACATTAGCACTCTGTTTCAGTTTGACTGTCCCAGCATTTGCCGCAAACAAAGCGGGAGACACCACCATCACTGACAAATCCGGAAACATTTACACGCTTTCAAAACCCATCCTGTATACCATTCCTGTTTCGGATTTGGAAGCAGTACAGGGCAGCAGCTACTTTTTGAATCGAATCAAAGAGGAAACATCCGTTGTTTATGCGGTTTCTACCGGTACGGTTATTACGGCTCCAAATGGCGGCTGGATCGACTCTATGCTTGGCGTGTGGCTCACTCAGGAAGGCGATGCCTGCAAAGTCGATGAAGATGACGGCGGCGGCTACCCGTGGAAGTCTTTTGAGTACGAAGATGGTTCACAAGGTCTTTTAGCCGCGCACTTCTGCAAATCGGGCGGCGCAATCGATGAATCGACTGGATATTTGACAAGCGATGCGGTCAATAACGGCATGATTGCTTTCTTTGTTCCATGGGACGAAACGGCGGGCAGTCCATTCACTTCAAAATCCACTCCGAGCACTCCGAGCAAACCCAGCACGCCCACCGGCCAGACCTTTACCGATGTAGCCGCAAACGCCTATTACGCGAACTCGGTGGCGTGGGCAGTCGATAAGGGTATCACAGCGGGAACATCTAAAACGACCTTTTCCCCGAATAGCACTTGCACTACGGCGCAGATTTTGACTTTTCTCTGGCGGTCACAGGGTTCGCCCGAACCGACTAGCAAGACGAACACATTCACCGACATAAAAGAAAGCGACTATTTCTATAAGGCTGCATTGTGGGCGAAAGAGAAGAATATCGTTTCCAAAGACAGCACGGTTTTTGGTGGAGATACGCCCTGCACCCGTAGTTCGGCGGTTCTATATATCTGGCGTGCCGCTGGCTTCCCCGCTGCCACAAAAGCCAGCAGCTTTACCGATGTAGCTGCTACAACGATTTATGCGCCTGCTGTTGATTGGGCGGTTGAACAAGGTGTGACAAGCGGCACAAGCAAAACGACTTTCTCTCCCGATACCACTTGCACCCGCGCCCAGATCGTGACATTCCTGTACCGGGCATTTGCCAAGTGATAAAGTAATTATATTCAAGGGGGTGTCCGACTTGTGGACAACCCCCTTTTTCTATAGTAATATATGCTATAAAACCCGCTCCACATTATAAGTGTGAGCGGGTTTATGTATGGAAACACGCCTTTGTTCTGGTCATTATTTGGTCTTTATTCCTGCTGAAAGTTAGCCATTTCTGCTCGTATCCGCTTGCCCTTACCTTTGCAACCCCCAGATTTAATGCGTGTTTGCAGCATTTGCTTTAAGTTAGCAGAAGCAGAAAAAATTATTTGAAAACTTCTTTTCCCGGTTTCTTTCGTTTGATATTCCCATTGCAAAAACCGTTGCGATGGATGGGAGGCGGTGGTACAATATGTTTTGTTCTCAACAAAATGATTTTATCAGGCGGTGAATCGGCAATGGACAATAGCACACTGTGCCAAAAAGCCCTGGAAGGACTGGACGGGCTTGAGGCGCCCCAGCTCCCTTCCTGGGAGAGTCTGCCCCAGCTGGATCTGTATATGGATCAGGTGATCGTGCTGATGGAGCGGTATCTGGCCCTGTTCAGCGACGGCAAGGACAAGCTGATTACCCCCTCCATGATCAACAATTATGTGAAGCTGGGGCTCATTCCCCCGCCAGTGAAGAAAAAATACAGCCGGGAGCACCTGGCCCGGCTGATGACCATCTGCATGCTCAAGCAGATCATGCCCATCCCCACCCTGTCCTATCTCACAGGAAAGGGCGCCCAGCAAACCGGTCTGCCGGAAAGCTTTGACCAGCTGACCCGGGAGCAGAGCCAGGCGCTGGAGCACACCGCCCAGGGGGCCCGGGAGGACATTGCCGCCCTGGAGGAGGAAAATCTGCGCCAGGGGCTGGCTCAGCTGGCGCTGAAGTTTTCCGCCCAGGCCAATGCCAACCGCATCCTGGCCCAGAAGATCACTTCCCTTTTGCAGCAGGAGACCCAGGCTCCCCCGAAAGGCAAAGACCGGTGAAATCCGGACAAAACAGCATTAAAAAAGGGGCCGTCCCAGAATGAAAATTCTGTGACGGGCCCTTTTATGTTGCAGCAAAAACCATTTCTTACTTCTCAGCCAGTTCCTTGCGGCAGTTTTCGCACACATTCTTACCCTTGAATTCCGACACTTTTTTGGAGCTGCCGCAGAAGACGCAGTTGGGCTCATACTTGCGCAGCACAATGGAAGTGCCGTCCATGTAGATCTCAATGGGATCACCCTTGCTGGCGTCAATGTTCAGGGTGCGGCGCAGCTCAATGGGCAGCACGATCCGCCCCAGGCTGTCGATGTTTCTGACGATTCCGGTGGATTTCATACAAAGCCTCCTCTATTCTTTTGGTATTTCTACAATATCATAACAACCTTTACAAAAAGTGTCAATAAACGGCATGTGACAAAATTGTTAATTATTCAAGACAATACCGTGACAAAATTGCCTAAAGAAGCCTGGTATATCAAGGTTTTTATTTGTCCCATAGTTGGACTATTCAAGGAGTTTCCCCGGTGGCTTTCCCCGGTCTTTTGCATGGAACTGGGAAAAAGGGCATAGAAATGGAGCAAAAAGGCGGTGAAATCCATGATGGCAAAGGTATTTTCCCTGCTTTTTGTCCTGGCCCTGTGCTTTGGCGCGGCCGGAGGCAAGTTGGAGCAGGTATCGGCGGCGCTGCCCCAAGGGGCGGCGGGAGGGGTGGAGCTGGCTCTCTCCATCGGCGGGACGATGTGCGTATGGTCGGGAATCCTGGAAGTGATGGATCAAAGCGGGTTGACCGAAAAGGTCTCCCGGCTTTTGTCTCCGGTAATCCGGGGCATTTTCGGCAAGGCGGCCCAGGATAAACAGGCCCGTCAGGCCCTGAGCCAGAACATGGCGGCCAACCTCCTGGGATTGGGCAGCGCCGCCACCCCGGCAGGATTGCGGGCCGCCCGGCGCTTGGCCCAAACCGGCGGCAGGCCGGACCATTCCGCGGTTTTGCGGCTGATGGTGCTCAATTCCGCTTCCCTTCAGCTGATTCCCGCCAATGTGGCGGCGGTGCGGGCGGCGGCAGGCAGCGCCCAGCCCTTTGCCATTCTGCCCGCCGTGTGGCTGGCCTCCCTGGGTTCGGTGTGCGCCGCCCTGGCCGTTTCTGCCCTGCTGGAAAGGGTGTGGCATCCATGACCGCTCTTCTCATCCCTCTGCTGGCCGCCGGTGTGATGGTCTACGGTCTTTTCCATGGCTGCGATGTATACGCCGCCTTTCTCAAAGGGGTGCGGCAGGGTCTGGACACCCTGCTTTCCATCTTTCCCGCCTTACTAGCCATGCTCACTGCCCTTTGTATGCTGCGGGCCAGCGGCGCTGTGGAAGCGCTGTCCCAGGCCCTGGCTCCCCTGACAGAGGCCCTGGGCATTCCCGCCCCCTGCCTGCCCCTGGCCCTGCTGCGGCCCTTTTCCGGCTCGGGAGCGCTGTCCATCGGTAGCGACATCATCCGCAGCCAAGGCCCTGACAGTCTGGCCGGATTGACGGCGGCGGTGATGCTGGGCTCCAGCGAGACCAGCATTTACTGTATCGCTCTGTACAGTGCCGCCCTGGGGATCAAAAACACCCGCTGGGCCCTTCCGGCAGCCCTGGCGGGTGATCTTGCGGCCTTTTTTCTCTCGGCCCTCAGTGTTCGGTTATTCCTTTTGTGAAAAACGCTCCAGCGCCTCGTTGTAAATGCTGTTTTTGGGCACTCCCAGCTCCTTGGCCGTCTGCTTGACGGCCAGGCTGATGGAAAGGCCCTCTTCCAAAAGCTCTCCCACCCGATCCATGGGATCGATGGCAGGCGCTTGTTCCTCTTCCTCCTGTTTGCCCCCCAGAATGAGGACGAATTCTCCCCGGGGCGGCTCCTGTGTATAATGGGCGATGGCTTCCGAAAGGGTGGTACGCCACACCTGCTCATGGACCTTGGTGATCTCCCGCACCAGGGCAATGGGCCGCTCTCCCAGGGTTTTATAGAAATCCTCCAGGGTGCGCAGCAGCTTATGGGGGGCCTCATAAAAGACCATGGTGCGCTTTTCCTCCCGGATGTCCTCCAGATGCTCCCGGCGGCTTTTTTTGTTCACCGACAAAAAGCCCTCAAAGCAAAAGCGGCCGCAATCCATCCCGGCGATGGACAGCGCAGCAATCAAGGCACAAGGCCCGGGCACTGCCACCACCTGAATGCCCTCACCCAAGCAGATGTCCACCAGATCGCAGCCGGGATCGCTGATGGCCGGGGTGCCGGCGTCGGTGATGAGGGCGCAATCCTCCCCCGCCAGGATGCGCTGGGCGATCAGCTGGCCTTTGGCCTTGCGGTTGTGCTCGAAATAGCTGATCTGGGGCTTTTTGATGCCGAATTTATTGAGCAACTTGGCCCCCACCCTGGTATCCTCGGCGGCGATAAAATCCACCTGGGACAAGACCTCCTGGGCCCGAGGAGAAAAGTCCCCCAGGTTGCCGATGGGCGTGGAGACCACATATAATGTTCCTGCCATACTCTATTCTTCCTCCATGACGCCGTGAATCCGGCGGTATTCTTGGGTGTATTCCCCCATTTCGTCCCGCAAAACAAGGGGCGGGAGAATCTGGCTTTCTCCCAGGCCCCGGCGGGCCATCACCAGAGCCAACTGGGCTTCTTCTCCCGGTTTTCCGTGGACAAAACGCACCTGCCGGGGAGAAAATCCATTTTCCTGCAAAAGCTCCGCCGCCCGGAAAAAATGCCGGGCTGGCCAGCAGAAATAAAACCGGCCCTTTTGCCCCAGCATCCCTTTGATCCCTTGGAAAAAAGGCTCCGGGGCACCGCTGCGGGCCAAGCGGCGGCGCTCATCGGGGGAGGGCGGTCCGGGAATGGCATAGGGAGGATTGGAAAGGCACACATCATAATGGAATCCGGCGGGGCGAAAGTCTGCCGCATCCCCTTGGAAAAACTGCCCTCTTTCCGAAAGGCCGCAGCGGGCGGCGTTCTCCCTGGCCTGATTTAAGCTTACAGGGTCCAGCTCCAAAGCGTCCAATGTGGCTCCCGGATGCTTTAATAAAGTCAGCACCCAGAGTCCGCCCTGGCCGCAGCCCAGCTCGATGGCCCGCTCTCCCGGGCGAAGGGAACAGAAATCGGCCAGCAGCACGCTGTCCTGGGTCAGGCCCAGTCCACCTTTTTGCTGAAAAATACGATATCCACCCCGCAGCCGCACCTGCTTCATATCCTTCCCCCTTTATTCTGATTGAAGTATTGTACCATGATTTTTGAAAAAGGAGAATAGCCTTTCTCTCCCTGGGCACAATAGGGAAAACACACAAAGGATGGATCAGGATGCCACGAAACAAAAAGCTTGCGGCGGCCTTGGCCGTCATTTTTCTTTTGAACATCGCCCTCATTGCCGGTTTTCAGTGGCTGGGCATTTCCTCCCAGGCCGCCGTCTACCAACAGGGCTCCCAGGGGGAGACGGTGCGGCAGATCCAGGAGAAGCTGAAACGGTGGGGCTATTATGACGGCGCGGTGGACGGCGTCTACGGCAGCGGTACGCGGAAGGCGGTGGAATATTTCCAGCGGAAAAATGACCAGACCGTGGACGGCATCGTGGGCCCGGCCACCCTCCAGGCCCTGGGAATGTCCTCCGGCTCCTCTTCGGGCAGCGAATCGGGCCGGGACAATGACCTGTATCTCCTCTCCCGCATGATCTCCGCCGAGGCCCGTGGAGAACCCTACACCGGCCAGGTGGCCGTGGGAGCGGTCATCCTCAACCGGGTGCGCCACCCCTCCTTTCCCAACACCATCGCCGGCGTGATCTATCAGCCGGGGGCCTTTTCCGCACTGAACGACGGCCAGTTCGATGAGTCCATCGCCGAAAGCGCCCGCCGGGCCGCCCAGGATGCCATGAGCGGCTGGGACCCCACCGGCGGTGCCATCTATTATTATAACCCTGCCAAAACCACCAATCAGTGGATCTATTCCCGCCCGGTGATCTCCCAGATCGGCGACCATGTTTTCGCCAAATGATCCCCATTGCCGTCCGGCGTCCGGACGGCATTTTTTTTGCTCTTTCCACCACCCTGAGCGAAAAATCTTCCGGAGGGTGCTTTTGCATCGGTTTCCCTTCTTGACACCGTCCCTGGCAGGATATAAAATATACATGGTATTTTGCCTTTTCTTCCGCCTTTTTGGTGGATGCCCATAAAACAACGGAACCATGGCCCTGTCCAGCGCAATCTCTTTGCGCTGTTTTTGTGGTTGCCCCCTTTGGGTTTTCGGGAGAGGTTATGCCGAAATATAAGGAAAAGGAGGGAGCGTCTTTGCCTACCAACCCAGGTTTTTATATCGTTTTTGCTCTGATCGCCATTGTCCTTTGCGCCGCAGGCTTTTTTGTCGGCGCCATTTACCGTAAGAAGATCGCCGAAAAGGAGATCGGCAGCGCCGAAGAGGAAGCCACCCGCATTTTGAACGACGCCATCAAGGCCGCCGAGACCAAGAAGCGGGAAGCTGTGGTGGAAGCCCGTGAGGAAGCTTTCAAGATCCGCACCGAGACCGACAAGGAACTGAAAGAGCGCCGCAGCGATGTGCAGAAGCAGGAACGCCGGGTTCAGCAGAAGGAAGAACAGCTGGACCGCAAATATGAAAGCATCGAGAAAAAAGAAGAAAAGCTCACTCAAAAACTGAAAAAAGCCGACGAATCTCTGGAAGAGATCGACGAGCTGAAGAAAACGCAGATGGCCGAACTGGAAAAGATCTCCGGCTTCACCGCCGAAGAAGCGAAAAATTTCCTTCTGGCCAAAGTGGAAGAAGAAGCCCGTCACGACACCGCCCTCAAACTGAAAGAGCTGGATCAGCAGCTGAAGGAAGAGGGAGAGCGGAGAGCCCGGGAGGTCATTGCCCTGGCCATCCAGCGCTGCGCCGCCGACCATGCCAGCGAAGTCACCGTCTCGGTGGTGCCCCTGCCCAATGACGAGATGAAGGGCCGGATCATCGGCCGGGAAGGCCGGAATATCCGTGCTCTGGAAAACCTCACCGGCGTGGATCTGATCATCGACGACACCCCGGAGGCCATCACCTTGTCCTCCTTTGACCCGGTGCGCCGGGAGATCGCCCGTATTTCTCTGGAAAAACTCATTGCCGACGGCCGTATCCATCCCACCCGCATTGAGGAAATGGTGGAAAAGGCCAAGGCCGAAGTGGCCGCCACCATCAAGCAGGAAGGCGAGCGGGCCATGTTCGAAACCGGCGTCCACGGCCTGAACCCGGAGCTGGTGAAGATTCTGGGCCGAATGCGCTACCGCACCAGTTACGGCCAGAATGTGCTGAACCACTCCATCGAAGTGGCCCATATCGCCGGGCTGCTGGCTGCCGAGCTGGGTGCTGATGTGACCCTGGCCAAGCGGGCCGGTCTGCTCCACGATATCGGCAAGGCCATCGACCACGAGGTGGAAGGTTCCCATGTGGCCATCGGTGTGGACCTGGCCAAGAAATACCGGGAAAATCCCGAAGTCATCCACGCCATCGAAGCCCACCATGGGGATGTGGAAGCACGCACTGTGGTGGCCTGTCTGGTGCAGGCAGCCGATGCCATCTCCGCCGCCCGCCCCGGCGCCCGGAGAGAAAATCTGGAGGCCTACATCAAGCGTCTGGAGAAGCTGGAAGAACTGGCCGAGAGCTTTGACGGGGTAGAGACCTCCTATGCCATCCAGGCTGGCCGCGAAATCCGCATCATTGTCAAGCCGGAGATCGTCAAGGACGACGATATGCTCCTGCTGGCCCACGACCTTTCCAAGAAGATCGAAGCTGAGATGAGCTATCCCGGTCAGATCAAAGTCCATGTGGTGCGGGAAACCCGGGCCATCGACTACGCAAAATAAAATTTTCAACCCCAAGACCGGCTCCTTCGGGAGCCGGTTTTATCATGTCGAAAAAGGGACTCAGATCCCTTTTTCGAGTTTTTGCAAGGGTCTGCGTGCACGCCTTTGGCGCACACTTGCCCCTTGAGAAGTGCAAAAACCAACGCACAGGTCGCCGGTTTTTGCGGATTGATGAGGGGGAGGGCACATATTTCTCTCCAACCGGATCAGTTTTCGACAGTCTGGACCGGCTCCTTCGGGAGTCGGTCTTTTTCATACTCAAAAAACAATCAGACAGTTGACTTTTCTTCAATGAAATAGTATATTAAAATTATAGTAACATTTGGAGGTGACAGACGATGAAAAACAGCAGCAACCGCACGCCTCCCCTTTTCCGGGGATTGGTCATCGTTGCAGGGTTCCTCCTGCTCATCTGGGGCGGTTTTCATTTGTGGCAGTGGCATAAGCTCCGGCCTCTAAGAGACGCTCTGGACTCTTTTACCACCGAATCCACCATGGAACCGATCTCTATATACCCCGTCACCATCCAGCCCCAGCAAATCACCCCCAAAGCACGGGAACTGATGGTGCGGTTTGTCAAAAGCCTTGACTCGCCTCTCATTGAAAATCAGTCTTTTGGTGGCGGATGGACTTTCCACTATACCGCCCCACAAGGTCAGGTAAGCGTCAATGGCAACATAGTGGTTTTCGTAATGAACGACGGTTCCCGATTGCAGGCCCGCTTCTCCCGTTCCGACAAGGAAGTCTATAAGCAGCTGGATGAGGAAATCGGCCGCTTGTTTGACGAAGAAGCGGAGCGCCAGGGGCTGGAATTAGAAAGCAAGTAATCTCTTTTGCCGGAGGTAACAGACCATGAAAAACAACAGCAACCGCACACCTCCGCTGCTCCGGGGAGCCCTGGCCCTAATGGGTTTGATTCTGCTGGCGTTGGGCGGTTTCTCCCTGTGGCAATGGTATCGTACCCGCCCCCTCCAGGCCGCTCTGGATTCTTTCACCGCTGAAACGCCCCTGTCCTTCCGTATGTCCTATCCACCTTTTGAAGTGGATATTCAGGATTTCTCACCGCAGGCACGGCAGCAGCTGGAAAAGCTGGCAAAAAGCTACCGGTTTCCTCTCATCGTGAAATCTGAGCCAGCCGGCGGATGGAGCCTGTCGTTTTCCGCTCCCCAAGGCAATGTGTCCATTACCCCCTCCCAAGTGGTGTTTCATGGGGAGGATGGTACCCTTTTGCGGGTGGAATATTTTCGCCATGATAAAAAAGCCTTTTCCCAGGTATATGATGAAGTGGAGCGCCTGATGGACCAAGCCGCAGCAGAAATGGAAGCAGCGTAACGGCATCCCAAACAGAATAATAAGTGACATCTTTCCATGGAGGTGACAGACGATGAAAAATAGCAGCAACCGCACGCCTCCCCTTTTCCGGGGATTGGTCATCGTTGCAGGGTTCCTCCTGCTCATCTGGGGCGGTTTTCATTTGTGGCAATGGGTCAAGCTCCGCCCTCTCCGGGCCGCCATGGACTCCTTTACCACCGAATCCGCCATGGGATCCACTTCCTGCTATCTGGTCTCCCTCGAACCCCAACAGCTCACTCCGAAGGCACGGGAACTGATGGTGCGGTTTGTCAAAAGCCTTGACTCGCCTCTCATTGAAAATGAGTCTTTTAGTGGCGGATGGACTTTCCACTATACCGCCCCCCAAGGCCAGGTCACCATCGCTACCAGCCGGGTAATTTTGCATATGAACGACGGTTCCCGATTACAAGCCTGCTTCTCCCGTTTCGACAAGGAAGTTTGTAAGCAGCTGGATGAGGAAATCGGCCGCTTGTTTGACGAAGAGGCAGAGCGCCAGGGGCTGGACATTCCCTGATTT
Organism: Intestinimonas sp. MSJ-38; assembly: GCF_018917925.1. Taxonomy (NCBI): domain Bacteria; kingdom Bacillati; phylum Bacillota; class Clostridia; order Eubacteriales; genus Intestinimonas; species Intestinimonas sp. MSJ-38. The sequence continues at coordinate 162,448 of NZ_JAHLPO010000001.1, forward strand.
TCTGCAAAAATGCACAGTTTTCCCTGGGGAATTTCTCTATTCCCCAGGGATTTTTTCTGCCGCAGCCCCTTTCTTCCCATCCGGCCCATGGTATAATAGCTTTGGGGGCGTAATCGTGCCCCTTCCCACAAACAGAAAAGGAGAAGATGCCTTATGATGAATCCCGATCGGGTGAAAGCCCTGAAAGAAATGGTGGCCTCCCAGCGTGAGCTGATGTTCGCCGCCGAGCGCCATATTTGGAAGCATCCCGAAACCGGTTACCGTGAGTGGAAGACCCACGAATATCTGGCTGCTGAATACCGGAAGCTGGGTTATGAACTGGTGGAGGCGGGCAATATCCCCGGTTTCTACACCGATATCGACACCGGCAAGCCCGGCCCCAAACTGCTGATCATGGGCGAGCTGGACAGCCTGATCGTCTCCACCCATCCCGAGTGTGATCCGGAGACCGGCTATGTTCACGCCTGCGGCCACCACGCCCAGTCTGCCGCCCTGTTGGGCATCGCTGCTGCACTGAAGCAGCCCGGCGCTCTGGACGGTATGAGCGGCTCCATCCGCCTGATGGCCGTCCCCGCCGAAGAACTGATCGAAATCGGCTACCGGGCCAGCCTGCGGGAACAGGGCATCATCAAATATTTCGGCGGCAAAGTGGAGTTCATGTACCGTGGCTTCATGGACGACTGCGACATCGCCCTTCTGGTCCACACCTCCAACAGCGAGCACAAAGGCATCGGTGTTGGCGTGGGCAACAACGGCTGCCTGACCAAGAACATCAACTACGAAGGCGTTTCCGCTCATGCAGGCGGCGCACCTCATCTGGGCGTCAACGCTCTGTATGCGGCCAACCTGGGCCTCAACGCCGTCAACGCTCTCCGGGAGACCTTCCAGGAGAAGGATTACATCCGCTTCCATCCGGTGATCACCAAGGGCGGCGGCGCCGTCAACGCCATTCCCAACGATGTGCGGGTGGAAAGCTATGTGCGCGGCGCCAGCATCGAGGCCATCGTATCGGCCAACAACCGGATCAACCGGGCTCTGGCTTCTTCTGCTGCGGCCATGGGCGCCAATGTGCATCTCCAGGACTTCCCCGGCTACTGCCCCCTGTACAACGACAAGAATCTGTATCAGATGACAGTGGATGTGGTGAAGGAAGGCTTCGGCGAAGAATGGATCCAAGAGGACACCAAGTGGGGCACCGGCTGCACCGACATGGGTGATATTTCCTGTGTGATGCCCACTGTCCAGCCCTATTGCTCCGGCGCCTGCGGCATGGGCCACGGCTCCGACTACGGCATCAACGATCCGGAAACCGCTCTGGTGGTTTCGGCCCAGTACCAGGTGCTGATGGCCGAAGCTCTGCTGAGTAACAATGCCGAGATGGCCCAGAAGGTCATCAAGGAAGCTGACCTGGTCTATCCCGACAAGAAAGATTACTTCGCCGCCGTGGACAAGATCTTCCTGGACAAAAAGGCTGTCACCCAGAACGAGGACGGCACCATCACTCTGGACTTCCAGAATATCTAACAATCTTACATCATCAAAGCGGGAGCGTTATGCTCCCGCTTTTTGTCTATTCTTCTTATTTTTCAGCGCTCTCTTGTTTGTCTTCATTTAATAGAGTAAAATAAAGTAAGTTCTTCCAAAAAGGAGGGAGCGTCATGTATTTCACTCGATTTGCATTCGCCCAGTTCGTGCTATGGCTTCAGCGCTTTGTTGTGGATGCCTATGTCGCCCTTTTTCTTTTTCAAATAACCTTTGGGCTCCACAATGGTACAGGCCACTATTATGCCAAAAAGATCCTCTGGTTCTTTTTCCTTCCCTGCCTGATCTATGAGTTTTTCTTTTTCAAATGCCCCCACTGCAAAAAGCGGCTTCCCTTTTCCGTTTTCAAGCAAAAAGACTTCCATTGCCCCCATTGCGGCTGTGAGCGTTTTTGATTTTGGGCGGTTTCACCAGATTTTTCGGGGGAATTTCTCCATCCCCACCCCTGCATTTTTCTCCGGAGGGCAGTATAATAAAAAGCGGAACAAGTACAAAGGGGCGCACCCCGGGAAAAGGAGAAGATCAAAATGATAAGCACCGAACGGGCAAATCAACTGAAAGAAATCGTAGCTTCCCAGCGGGAAGTGATGTTTTCTGCCGCCGATTACATCTGGAAGCATCCGGAGACCGGCTATCGGGAGTGGAAAACCCATGCCTACCTGGCCGAAGAATTCAAGAAACTGGGCTATGAACTGGTGGAAGCGGGGAACATCCCTGGTTTCTATACCGACATCGACACCGGTAAGCCTGGCCCCAAGCTGCTGATCATGGGCGAGCTGGACAGCCTGATCGTCTCCACTCACCCCGACTGTGACCCGGAGACCGGCTATGTCCACGCCTGCGGCCACCACTGCCAGGTTTCCGCCCTTCTGGGCATCGCCGCCGCGCTGAAGCAGCCCGGCGCCATGGACAGCATGAGCGGCTCCATCCGCCTGATGGCCGTACCCGCCGAAGAGCTGATCGAAATCGGCTTCCGGGAAGAGCTGCGCAAGCAGGGCGTCATCAAGTATTTCGGCGGTAAAGTGGAGTTCATGCACCGTGGCTATATGGACGGCTGCGACATCGCCCTTCTGGTCCACACCGGCGGCGGGGATCATCCCTCCATCGCCCTGACTCCGGGCAGCAATGGCTGCGTCACCAAGAACATCAATTTCGTGGGCGTTTCGGCCCATGCCGGCGGCTCTCCCCATCTGGGCGTCAATGCCCTGTATGCGGCCAGCCAGGCCATGAACGCCGCCAACGCTCTGCGTGAAACCTTCCAGGAGAAAGACACCATCCGCTTCCATCCCATCATCACCAAGGGCGGCGGCGCAGTCAACGCCATTCCCAACGATGTGCGCATGGAAAGCTATGTGCGTGGCGCTTCTCTGGAAGCCATCAAGGAGGCCAACACCAAGATCAACCGGGCCCTGGCCGCTTCGGCTGCCGCTATGGGCGCCAATGTGGTGCTGAAAGACCGTCCGGGCTACACCCCTCTGGAAAACGAAGAACAGCTTTATGACCTGACCTGTGAGATCGTCAAGCAGTGCTTTGGCGAGGACGCTTTGGTCAAGCGGGGCCGCAGCACTGGCTGCACCGATATGGGCGATGTGTCCGCCGTCATGCCCACCGTTCAGCCCTATGCTTCCGGCGCCTGTGGCGTGGGCCATGGCTCTGATTACCGCATTGCCGATCCTGAATCCGCCCTGGTCATGTCCGCCCAGTATCAGGTGCTCATGGCCGAGGCTCTGCTGAGCAACAACGCCGAGCTGGGTAAAAAGATCATCCAGAACGCCAAACTGCGTTTCTCCTCCATGGAAGAGTTCTTCCAGGCCATCGACGGGCTGTTTCTGGACAAAGAGGCCGTCAAGCAGAACGAAGACGGCACCATCACTCTGGATTACCAGAACTAACAAACAAGCAAAAAGGACTGGGAAAATTCCCAGTCCTTTTGTTTATCCGTTCTGCCTGCGGGCTTGCTCTTTCTCGCAGGCCTGCCGGAAACACTGGCACATTTCGGTGCCGATATATCCCTGGTCCTTGCAGTGGGGACATTCGTAAGGCGGTTCCAGATAATCCTCCCCATGTCCCAGGCGAAGAAGGATCTGCCTGCGCCGTGCCAAAAGCCGGTTGTTTTCCTCCCGCAGCCGCTGCACTTCTCCCGGGTCCTCTCCCAGGGCCGCCCGGGCCGCCCGGCTGGCACACAGCCGCAATTCCCGCTCGTTCTGGGCAAATTCCCCGTCTTTTCGCAGCCCTTCCAGCCGGGTTTGCTGTAACTGCTGCCGCTGAAGGCGCTTGCGTTCGAAGGCCTTGGTGACGGCGGCCACCACGCCGCTTTCGAACTCGCCCCGGCTGCGGGCGGGCTGAGGCGATGCCGTGCTTTGCCGGGCCGGGGCGCTTTTCCCTTCGCCCTGCTCCACTTCGCTCCGGGTCTTGTAGCCCGCCGTTTTCCAGCTTTCCAGAATGCTGTCCAGATAGGCCCATTTCAGCCCCCCGGTGCGCAGCACCGTCCGGTCATAGGCCAGGGCGATCAGGTCGTTGTCATAGCCGTGGGAAATCCACTTGTCCACCATGTTCTGTTCGCTTTCCGACAGTTTCCGGTCCCGGATGCCGAACAGGCTCATGATCTCTCCCTGGCGGCTGTGGCGGCGCTCCAGGGCGGCCAGGTATTCCTCCGCCTGGGCATAGGTCTCCACCCCATCCTTCTGCCACCGGTAGGCTTCCTGCTCGAAAAACCGGGAGGAAAGCCGGTTCCGCCCGGCGCAGTAGTTGATGAGCAGCATGAGTACTTCGGCGGGCATCCCCAGGCCGCTGTACACCGAATAGAGGATCTCCAGCTCGCTTTTGCGCAGCATCCGGCCCAGGGCGCCTTCGTAATATTGGCACAGGCCGGAAAAGGCCTCATCGTGCTGCCGGGCTTCCTTGATCTCTCCCGGGTCCCATTCGATCTCCTTCCGGGGTTTCTGAGGGCCCTCGCTGTCGCTGCACACCCCGTAGAGCACCAACAGACTGCGCGCCTTTTGCAGCCGGTTTTCGTCCAGGCCCAGCTGCTGGGGCTCCGGCAGAGCGCAGCCCTCTCCCCGGGCGGCGATATAGCAAAACAGCAGCGCCATATCCGGGTCCTTCACCGCCGCCACCTGGGCGCAGGCCTTGCGCACATCCTGGCGGATACGCAAAATCGGTTCCATGGCATCCTCCTTTCCCCACGGAAAAATACCCCGCCTCTTTTGGGAAAAGAGGCGGCACTTTTTGGGGGTATTTTGTCTAAAAATATTATATCAATTCTCTCCCGCCGGGTAAAGATTTATATTTTTCCCGAAATGGTGGTGATTTTTAGACATTCCTCTGGTATAATTAGTGTGTTATGGCCCTGCGCCATGATACCTCCATTTTTTACGGCCCTTTCCTCCTCCCTTCGGGGGAGAAGGGAAGCACGGCCGATGGGACTTTGTCCCTATCCCTGTGAAAAATTCCATACAGGAGGCGATCCCCATGGATGTATGCGCCCTGATCTATAACGATCCCGCCGACCTTTCCTGTCAGGCCGAGATCCTGTCCCGGCCGGCCTGTTCCTACCTGGTAACTCTGGCCAAAGCCTTTGGCTGCCAGAAGGTCTATCTGGCGGGCCAGGCTTGCAGCAGTCTGGATGTCCCCGCCCTGGAAACCGATTTTTCCGGCGAACCTTCTCTGTTTTCCCAAGTGGAAGGGGCTGAGCAGGGACTGGTGTTTTTCGAATCTCTCCCCGCTTTGACCCGGGGCACCCTGGGCAAACTGATGGAACAATCCTGCGGCCTTCTCACCGATGAAAACCACCATCCCATGGCTCTGTATGCTCCCTGGGATGTGCTGCAGCGCCTGTCCGGCCGCCGCATCACCCTGGTGGACGAGCTGCGGGCTCTGGGCCCCATGCTCACCGAGGTCTCCCTCTCTCCGGAGGACGGCTGCGCCATACAGAACGGCCTGGATGTGTACCGCTGCCAGGAGCTTCTCCGCCAACGGATCAACCGGGCTCATATGGAGGCGGGAGTGATCATCGTGGACCCCACCACCACCCATATCTCCCCCGATGCCCTTCTGGAAAGCGGCAGTCTCATCATGCCCGGTTGCTTCATCTACGGCCATAGCCACATCGAGGCCACCGCCAAAGTGGGCCCCAACGCCATGATCGTGGACAGCGTCATCGGCTGCGGCGCTTCGGTGAACTCCTCCCAGGTGATCGAGAGCACCATCGGCGCCCAGACCACCGTTGGCCCCTATGCCTACATCCGCCCCGGCTGCGATGTGGGAGAAAAAGTGCGCATCGGCGACTTTGTGGAGCTGAAAAAGGCCAAGATCGGCACCGGTACCAAAATCGCTCACCTGTCCTATCTGGGTGACATCGAGCTGGGTGAGCGGTGCAATGTGGGCGGCGGCGTCATCGTGGTCAACTACGACGGCAAGAAGAAATACAAAACCATTGTGGGCGACGACAGCTTCATCGGTTGCAATGTAAACCTGATCTCCCCGGTGCATCTGGGGGATGACACCTATATTTCCGCCGGTTCCACCATCACCGACGATGTGCCCTCCGAGGCTCTGGCCATCGCCCGGGCCCGCCAGGTGAACAAAGAGGAATGGGTCCGCCGCCGCCGGGAAAAGGGCCTGCTTTAAAAGTGTGATTTATTATTTTGAAATTCTATAAAAAGGGGAATGTGCTATGATTCCGCACGGCAACAGCATCAAGATCTTCACCGGAAACTCCAATCCCAAATTGGCTTCCGACATCTGCACCATGGTGGGCGTGCCTCTGGGCGACGCCAGCCTGAAACGCTTCTCCGATGGAGAGATTTCGGTCTCCATCAATGAGTCGGTGCGCGGCACCGATGTGTTCCTGATCCAGTCCACCTGCGAGCCGGTGAACGACCATCTGATGGAAATGCTCATCATGATCGACGCTCTGCGCCGGGCTTCCGCCGGCCGTATCACCGCCGTTATGCCCTACTTCGGCTATGCCCGTCAGGACCGGAAGGCCAAGGCCCGTGATCCCATCTCCGCCAAACTGGTGGCCGACCTGATCACCACCGCCGGCGCCGACCGGGTGCTGACCATGGACCTGCACGCCGCCCAGATCCAGGGCTTCTTCAACATCCCTGTGGATCACATGCTGGGTTCTTCGGTGCTGATCCCCTATTTCGCCAAGAAATTCGGTATCGGCAACCCGGATGTGGTGATGGTGGCTCCCGATCTGGGCAGCGTGGGCCGCGCCCGGAAGTTCACCGAAAAGCTGGATCTGCCTGTGGCCATCATCGACAAGCGCCGTCCTCAGGCCAATGTGTCTGAAGTGATGAACATCATCGGCAATGTGGAAGGCAAGACCGTCATCCTGGCCGACGACATGATCGACACCGCCGGCACTCTGTGCAACGCCGCCAGAGCTCTGGTGGAAATCGGCGGCGCCAAGGAAGTCTATGCCTGCGCCACCCACGGCGTGCTCTCCGGCCCGGCCATCCAGCGGCTCAATGACAGCGTCATCAAAGAAGTCATCCTGCTGGATACCATCCCCCTGCCCGAGCACAAGAAGAGCGACAAATTCAAGGTGCTCTCCGTGGCCGAGATCTTCACCGAGGCCATCAAGCGCATCTATGACGAGTCCTCTGTGTCCGATCTGTTCAACTAAGCCCCTGCGAGGTGTATCCCCATTTTCAGACGAAAAAAAGAGACCCCGCCCCAAAAGGCCGACTATCTCATCGTCGGCCTGGGGAATCCGGGGCGGCAATATGAGACCACCCGCCACAACGCTGGCTTTATGGCCCTGGACCTTCTGGCCAAAGAGCTGGGGGTGGATCGGATCAACCAGGCCAAGCACCGGGCTCTCTACGCCTTTTGTCAGAAGGATGGCAAGACCCTGCTTCTGGCAAAGCCCCAGACCTTTATGAACCTGTCGGGGGAGGCGGTGCGTGATCTGGCCCAGACCTTCCAGGTGCCCCCGGAGCGCATCGTGGTGCTTTATGATGACATCAGCCTGCCTTCCGGCCGGCTGCGTGTGCGCCGCAGCGGCTCCGCCGGCGGTCACAACGGCATCAAAAACATCATCTACCAGCTATCCTCCGATCAGTTCCCCCGGGTGAAGATCGGCGTGGGTGCTCCCCAGAAAGGAGAGGAGGACCTGAAGGACTTTGTGCTGGACACAGTGGATTCCGATGCCTACGAAGGGATCAAGCGGGCCCCGGAAGCCGCTCTTACCCTGATCTTTCAGGGAGTGGACGCCGCCATGCAGGCGTTCAACGGTGCGCCTCCCGCCCCCAAAGAATGAGCAGAACGCAAAATTTGACATTTTTCACACCCCCGTTCCTTTGGGAACGGGGGATAGCCTTATGGAGAAAAACATGAAAGAACTGCTGCAAAGTCTCAATGCCCTGCCGGAATATCAGGGGCTGAAACAGGCCCTGGCCGAAGGGAAGAAAGCCGTTTCTCTCTACGGTGTCTCCCCGGTGCACAAGGCCCATTTTGCCGCCGCCCTGCAAAAAGACACCGGCCGGCCGGTGGTGATGGTCAGCCGGGATGAAGAAAGCGCCCGGCGGCTGGCCGGGGATTTTTCCCATCTGTCCGGCCTGCCTGTCTCCCTGCTGCCCGGACGGGAATATGTGTTCCACAATGTGGAAGGCGCCTCCCGGGACTATGAACACCAGCGTCTGGGGGCCCTTTATACCTTTTCCCATGGAAAGCACCCGGTGATGGCGGCATCCATCGAAGGACTGATGATGGCCTGCATTCCGCCCAAAGCTCTGGAACAGGCGGCCATCTCCCTGGAGCTGGATAGGGAAGTGCCCCTGGAACAGCTGGAGCAGGCCCTGGTGGCCGCAGGCTATACCCGCTGCCTTTCGGTGGAGGGAAGCGGCCAGTTTTCGGTGCGTGGCGGCATTGTGGACATTTTCCCTGCCGGGGCCACTTTGCCGGTGCGTGCGGAATTTTTCGGAGACACCGTGGATTCCCTGGGCGAGTTTGATCCCCAGAGCCAGCGGCGGCTGCAAAATGTGGAAAAGGCGCTGATCCTTCCCGCCCGGGAAACTCTGCCCCAGCTGTACGAGGGGGGAAAGGAAGCGCTGGCCCAGCATCTTCTGAAGCTGGCCGGGCACAAAAACACCGCCCCCGCCTTGCGGAAAAACCTGGAACAGGACGCCCAGCGGCTCCAGCAGGAGGGATTGTTCCCGGCCTGTGACCGGTATCTGCCCCTGATCTATCCCGGCTTGCCCACTGCCCTGGACTATCTGCCGGAAAACACCCTGGTGATTCTGGACGATACTCCCGCTTTGCGGGAAGGGGGGAGCGGTTTTGCCTTCCGGGTGAGTGAGGATGTGGCAAGCCTTCTGGAACAGGGATGCCTGATTCCTTCCCACTGCACCTTCTCCCTCAGCTTTGAGCAGGCTCTGGCCCGGCTGGAAAGCCTGGGACTGGTGGCGATGGACTCTTTCCTCACTTCCTCCGGCGGACTGTCTCCCGACGCCATCTTTTCCCTGACGGCCAAACAGCTGCCCCCCTACGGCGGCAGTCTGGAAACCGCTCTGGGGGATATCCGCACCTACCTTTCTCTGGGCTATCAGGTCTGCGCCCTCACCGGCGGCCCCCAGCGACTCCAAAACATGGCCCGGCTTCTGGCGGAAAATCATATTCCCTATACCACCGATTTTTCGGAGCGGGATCATGTATGTCTGCTGGAAGGGTCTTTGTCTGCCGGGGTGGAGTATCCCTCCATCTCCCTGGCCATTTTGTGCGATGGAGCCATTCTCCAGCGGCGGCGGGACGGCGTCCCCCGGAAAAAGACCAGCAACCGGGACCGGGTCAAATCCTTCAGCGATCTGACCCCGGGGGATTATGTGGTCCACGAGCACCACGGCATCGGCCGCTTCGTGGGCGTGGAGCGCATCCAGAGCGATGGAGTCACCCGGGATTATCTGAAGATCGCCTTTGCGGGCAGCGACTTTCTCTATGTGCCCGCCACCGCCCTGGACCTGGTGAGCAAATACATCGGCGCCCCGGAAGATGCCAACATCCGGCTCAGCAAACTGGGAGGAACCTCCTGGGCCAAGACCAAGGTGCGGGCCAAGAAGGCCGCCCGGGATCTGGCCGATCAGCTGATCAAGCTCTATGCCGCCCGCCGCAGCACCCCGGGCTTTGCCTTCCTGCCCGACGACGACTGGCAGCGCAGCTTTGAAGAGGCTTTCCCCTACGATGAGACCGAGGACCAGCTCACCTGCACCCGGGACATCAAGAAAGATATGGAACAGCCTCATCCCATGGACCGGCTGCTGTGCGGAGATGTGGGCTTTGGCAAAACCGAAGTGGCCTTCCGGGCCATTATGAAATGCGTCATGTCGGGAAAACAGGCCGCCATGCTGGTGCCCACCACCGTTTTAGCCCGGCAGCATTTCCTCACCGCCCTATCCCGTTTTTCCGGCTATCCCATCAAGATCGACACCCTCAGCCGCTTCCGCACCCCCAAAATGCAGAAAGAGACTCTGCGGATGCTCCATTCCGGGGAGATCGACATCGTCATCGGCACCCACCGGATGCTCCAGAAGGATGTGCACTTCAAGGACCTGGGCCTTTTGGTGGTGGACGAGGAGCAGCGCTTCGGCGTGTCCCACAAAGAACAGATCAAGGAAATGGCCCATCAGGTGGATGTGCTCACCCTCACCGCCACCCCCATTCCCCGCACCCTGAACATGGCCCTGTCGGGCATCCGGGATATGTCAGTGCTGGAGGAGGCCCCCCACGACCGGCAGCCGGTGCAGACCTATGTGCTGGAATACGACCAGGGGGTGATCTGCGATGCCATCCGCAAGGAGCTGGCCCGGGGCGGGCAGGTGTATTACCTGCACAACCGGATCGATTCCATGGACAAAGCAGTCTCTTTCCTTCAGCAGCAGTTCCCCGAGGCCACCATCGGCATTGCCCACGGCAAAATGAGCGAGCACGAACTGTCCTCGGTGATGACCCGCACCTATAACGGGGAAGTGCAGATTCTGGTGTGCACCACCATCATTGAAACGGGCATCGACATCGCCAACGCCAACACCCTGGTCATCGAGGATGCCGACTACATGGGCCTGGCCCAGCTCCATCAGATCCGAGGCCGCATCGGCCGCTCTCACCGGCGGGCCTATGCCTACCTCACTTACCGGCGGGGAAAGGTGCTGTCGGAGATCTCCCAGAAGCGGCTTTCGGCCATCCGGGAATTTGCCGAGTTCGGCTCCGGCTTCAAGATCGCCATGCGGGATCTGGAGATCCGGGGCGCAGGCAATGTGCTGGGGGCCGAACAAAGCGGCCATATGCTGTCGGTGGGCTACGACCTGTACCTGAAACTGTTGGAAGAGGCAGTGGCCGAGGCCGGTGGCCAGACCCGTCCGGCTTACACCGAATGCAGCGCAGACCTGCTCATCAGCGCCTCTCTGCCCCAGAACTATGTGCCCGATTCCGGCCAGCGGGTGGACCTTTACCGGCGCATCGCCCTCATCCGCAGCCGGGACGATTACGACGATATGGTGGATGAGATGCTGGACCGGTACGGGGATGTGCCCAAGCAGGCTATGAACCTGCTGGAGATCGCTTTACTCCGGGCTCATGCCGGTCAGTGCGGCATCAGTGAGATCAACCAGCGGGACGGCCGGTTGATGTTCTCCTTCTCGCCCCGGGACATTGCCATCGCCGGCATCCTGTGCTCCCATCCTTCCTTCAAGGGACGGATGCTGCTTTCCGCCGGGGCCGCCCCCTATCTGTCCCTGATGATGGGCAAAACCCAGAATCCCCTGGAAGAGGCCAAAAAGGTGGTCTCGTCCTTTTTCGAGCTATATCAGGAACAAAACCGTGATACCATAGAGAAAAACAGCCCCACGGAGGATAAAAAATGAAGAAATACCGGAATATTCTGTGCTGTCTTGTGGCGCTCTGCCTTTTGGGAGGCTGCTCTCCCAGCCCCACCGCCATTGTGGTGGGGAAAAACAAGGTGGATGCCGCTGAACTGGCTTTTTATTTGGAATACAACCGCCTCAACCTGCAATCCCAGGACGGCAGCACCGAAGAGAAGGATGCCGATCCCTCCCTGGAGGAAGCCAAGGAAGCCGCTCTGGAACAGATCGTCACCGCTGAGATCGTGCGGCAGCAATGCGGCAAGCTGGGCCTGGAGCTTTCCAAAGAGGAAAAGGAAGAGCTGGAGCAGAACAAGGACGAGCTGATCGAAGCCCAGGGAGGCACGGCGGGATACCTGAAATCCCTGCGCCAGTCGGCCATGGCCGACCGGGTTTATGACAAATTCCAGGAAAACACCCTTTACTATGACAAGCTCTACGATTACATGGTAGGGGAGGGAGGGGAATACTCCTTCTCCGATGTGGGGCTGCGGCAGTTTTTCTCAGAAAATTATGCCACCGTTCAATACATCCGCCTGGGCTTTTCCTCCGCTCCTGAGCGGGGCATGGACCGGGCCCAGACCATTCTGGAACAGGCCCAGGTGCCCGGCGCTGACTTCGCCCAGATGGTGGCCCTCTACAACGACGACCCCTACATGACGGAAAACATCCAGGGTATCGTCATGACGGCTTCCCAGTGTGAAAACTCGCCCCAGTTTGAAACGGTCTTTGATCTGGAAGAAGGGGAAATCACCGGCGTGCTGGTGGGCACCGATGGTTATTACATCGTCAAACGCCTGCCCCTGGCCGTGACCTATTATGACGACAACCAGGAGGCCATTTTGCAGGAGGCCCGGGATGTGCAGTTCAATGAGCTTCTGGAGGAATGGACCGAGGAAGCCAGCGTGCGCACCACCGACATCTATAAAAAGATGGATTTTGACAACCTGTGGGACTATGTGGAGTAGTTCAAAGCCGCCCTTTTGTGGGCGGCTTTGTTTTCTAGGCGGAGGGCTCCGATCCCATGCCGGAATTCCGCTATTCTCCGGGGGCTGCTCTTTCCTCCGCTGTGCCCGACGGCAGTCTGTTTGTCCCTGAAACCTGGACGCCCTATATGGACCAGGCTCTTCTGGATGTGGATGGGGACGGTACCAAAGAGGCCTGCTGCCTGTGCTATGGCCCCACTTCCGGAGTGTTCCCCTTCGCTCTGACCGCCTTGGAAGAAGACAAGGTGGAATATTTCAACATCTATTCCTGTGATTTTGCTGCCTTCTCCTTCGGAGAAAACCATGAGGCTCCCACGGTGCAGGCCGTATCCCAAAACGGCTCCGTTGCCTTTTTCACCATCGCTGCTCAGGGAAAGGATCTGCTGCTGATGCAGGGTGACCAATCCTTACCTCTGTGGGGAGATGCACAGGATCAGGGAGTGGATTCTCCCGATCTTTCCTATTGTATCCGCCGATAAAAACAGCCCCTTGGCATACACATGCCAAGGGGCTGCAGACTGTCTGTATTTAATTTGCAAAATATCAATCAATGTGATCGGTGTAGCCCTTTTCCTTGCGGAACTGCTTCCAATCTTCCAGGCTTTCCCGCAGCAGCTGGGTACAGTTGAGGCCATAGGGGCACTTGCTTTCACAAGCGCCGCAGCGGCGGCAGTTTTCCACCTTTTCCATCTCCTTGCACCATTCCTCGGTCATGTACTGCTGCCAGGGAGAACGGCGCAGCAGCTGGGGCAGACGGGCGATGGTGTTGATCTGGATGCCTTCCCGGCAGGGCATACAATAGCCGCAGCCACGGCAGAAGTTCCCGGCCAGCTCCTTCCGGTCCTTTTCGATGACGGCCTGGAGCTCGGGGGTCATGGTGATCCCCTGCTGGGCGCAGTCCAAAAATTGCTGCAATTCCTCTTTTTTCTGAATGCCCCAGATGGGCACGGCGTTGGGAATCTGCTGGAAGAAGGCATAGGCCGCCTGGGCACAGGTGATCAGGCCACCGGACAGAGCCTTCATGGCAATGAAGCCCACATCCAGTTTGCCGCACAGGTCGATGAGGTCGATGTCCTCCTGGGGAGAAATGTGGGACACGGGGAACTGAACGGTGTCATACAGGCCGCTCTTGGCCGCCGCTTCGGCCACCGGACGGCGGTGGGAGGTGATGCCGATAAAGCGGCACTTGCCCTGTTTCCGCGCCTCCTCCAAAGCGGCATGGATGCCGTCGGGGTCCTGGGGATCGGGGAGGGAAGCGATATTGTGCAGCTGGAGGATATCCACATAGTCGGTGCGCAGGTTTTTCAGGCTGGTGTCCAGATCGTCCAGCACCTGCTGCTTGGTCTTGCCCTGGCTCTTGGTGGAAATCACAATGGAGCTGCGGCGATCATGGAAGGCCGCGCCCAGCTTTTCCTCACTGTCGGTGTAGGCTCGGGCGGTATCATAATAATTGATGCCAGCGTCATAGGCCATGTGCAAAAGCTCCATGGCGCTCTTCTGATCGATGCGCTGAATGGGCAGGGCGCCGAAGGAATTTTCAGTGACCATCAGGCCGGTGCGCCCCAGTTTTTTCATCTTCATAGACCATCTCTCCTTTTCTGCTGTCCGGGCCTTCGGCCCGGTTTCTTCTGGGGGATATGATTGTTTCCATTATACCATAGCTGCAAGTCCAGGCAGACTTGCACGCCGCCAATGCGGCGTAAAATTGGCTTTGCCGATTTTGGCTATGGTGTAACATCAACAGCAGTCGTTTTGTGAACAAAACGACTGAATACGCAGTATCCTGCCGCACATGTGCGGCAACTGTTGATATTATACCACTTTTTTTACCGTGAGGAAATGGGCAAGAAAAAAGGCGTGCCCCATGTGGGACACGCCTTCTGGCGCTTATACCATCTTTTCAAAACTGGATGCAATGGCCGAGGCATTGCTGCCGATGACCATGCACACATAATTGCCCTTGGTGCGCACCACGGCTTTTTTCGCGATCTCATACTGGGCCGGATCGTATTGCTCAAAGGTGCGGGCTACATCGTCGGCCCGCTGGCGCAGGGCTTTTTCCACGCTGGCGGTGCTGCCGCCAGCCTTCACCTGAAACACGGCGATCTCGCTGGCTGTGGTTCCCATGGCCGGTCCTTTGACACAGTAGCTCTCCATCTGGGACAGATCGATGCCGCCGTAGAGGGTGCTCACCATGCTGTTATAATCGGTCAGATCGCCCATGGAATGCTGGCTCAGCAGGTTGGAAACCACCTGACTGGCGGTCAGAGCAGGCTGGGGCTTCTCCTCCGGCTGCTGCGGCTCTTGGGGCTGCTGAGGCTGCTGGGACTGGTTTCCGCCGCCCTGGGAGGGTCTACTTCCGCCACCCTGGCTTGTGTTGCTGCTGCCCTGGCTGGAAGAGCTGCCGCCGCCCTGGGGCTTTTGGGTAGAATTGGAGGGTTTTTCCGAAGAAGTGTTGTCCGCATTCTGATTGGACACCGGTGTGTCGCCGTCGGAGTTTTCCCGCTCATCTGCGGGGACCTGGGTGTCTTCCGGCTCCTTGTCTTCCTCCGGATCTGTCTCCTCGTCCTTCTCCTGCTCCTCTTTCTGCTGCTCCTGCTGGTTTTGCTCTTCTCCCTCGTCTTTGGGGGGATTGGATGTGCATCCCTGCAAAGGAATCATCAGCGCCAGCATCAGCGCCATAAGCCACGTCCATCGTTTCATCTGTGGTCCTCCTCGTTCCAGGAATTATTTTCTGGCCTTTGGACGAAGGGGGACAGAAAAAAGTTCCCCTTTTCCCATTCTTTTTTCAGAAAGAGGAAAAGGGGAACAAAAATTTTTACCAACCGTAGGTGCGATAGCCGGAGGGGCTCATAAACTGATTGAACAAGGGGCTGGTGATGGACACCGCCTCCAAGGCAAATTCCAGAATGAAGCCGCAAAGAACGGCGCTCACCCCCATAGAAAGGGCGAAGAACAAAAGGGAACTCCAGCAAAAGCGGCCGCCCTGGGCTGGAGCGCACAGATGATGCACCGTATGGAACATCAGAAAAATCCAGCTGAGGAAGGCCAGCATGGCCAGAGCCGCCGAAGCCCACAGGGAAACATAGAGCAGGGGAATGGCAATAATCAGCAAAATGGAAGGCAGAATCGAGCTGAACACCACGGTGAGGAATGCACTTTGCAGATCCATGGCGCCTTTGACGGCCTTACCCAGCAAAAACAGCCCCAGAGTAAAGACCACCATCACGCCCAGCGGCAGCAGCACGCCTCCCAGAATGGCCCGGGGCAGATCCAGGGTGATCTGGCCGCCAGTATTGGCCATGGACAGCATAGAGGACAACTGATTGAGATAATAGGCCAGTTCCCGCAATCCCTGGCACAGCCCTAACACAAAAAAGGCGGCAAAGGAAACCAGAGGCAAGATCAGATAGAGCACCCCCAGCGGCAGGTCGTGGTGGCGGCAGGCGGTTTCTATCGTTTGCGCGGGAGCGTGGAAATAGGCTTTGAAAAAGGGAATGAAGTTTTCAAAAGCCAGCGTCAGCCGGGAAGGGTACCGGGGTGCAGGCGCTGGCTGGGAAAAGGCAGGATCAACGCCCGGCGGAGGCGGAGGCGCCTGGGTGGTATTTTCTTCCCTTGGCTCGTCCGGCTGGGAAGGGGAAGGCTCTTCCTCTTTAGTCTGCTGCTCCATGGCCTGAGGGGCGATCTGGGGGGCGATGGGTCTTTCTTCCGGTTCCGGCCGGGGCATATTCCCCTCGGTTTCCCCCTGTTTTTTCTGATGTTCCAGCAGAACACTCTGGGGGCAGGTGCAGCTTTCCCCTTCCGCCAGAGTGCGTCCGCAGTAAGGACAGATTTTTTCCATAAGGAACGGCTCCTTTCCAGGTGCTTTCCAAAAAGAGAAGCAACCCTTGCTGCTCTTATTATAATAAATTCCAGCGCTTCAAATCAAGAATAAGCTGTGAAACCCCTATGAAAAAACCGTGAACGAGGGTGGTTTTTTGGGAAATACCCCCGGCAGCTCTTGCTTTTGACAAAGGAGAATGGTATACTATGTATGTTTTATTCGTAGAGTGTAACGCTGAGAGTGGGGTGACCCACTCTTTCTTATTGAAAAGACCAAAATAGGAGGGATGGATATGCAGACAAAGGTGCTGCTGGAAAAGGTGAATGCCATGTGCCGTGAGCCTGTGGCCCATCGTGGCCTGACTCTATGGGATGTGACTTTCGAAAAGGAAGGGCCCCGGTATCTGCTCACCGTGGTGGTGGATAAGGAAAGCGGTGTGGACATCGAGGACTGCGAATATGTCAGCCGGGCCATCGACCCTCTGCTGGATGCGCCGGAATATAGCAGCCTGCCCCCCTATACCCTCTGCGTCTCCTCCGCCGGCATGGAGCGGGCGCTGCGCCGGCCGGAACACTTCCAGTGGGCTCTGGGCCGCCGGGTGGAGCTTTCTTTTTATAAGCCCCATGACGGCCAGAAAACCAAGGTGGGCGTTCTGGAAAACTATGACGGCGATTCCCTGACAGTGGACGGGGCCTGCTATCCCATGGGGGATGTGGCCGGCTGCCGGGAATATTTTGATTTTACATCCATCAAAGGTTGAAGGAAAGAAGGAGAAGGCAGAAATGAACGCTGAACTGATGCAGGCCCTGACCGATCTGGAAAAGGAAAAGGGCATCAAGAAAGATTATATGCTGGACCGCATCGCCCAGGCTCTGGCCGCCGCCTACAAGGCCATCTATAAAAAAGACGCCCAAAGCGCCGCTTTGGATAATGTATTTGTGGATATCCACCCGGAAACCGGCGCCATCGCCATGCACGCTGTCAAAACCGTGGTGGACGAAGTGCTCAACCCGGCCACCGAGATCTCTCTGGAGGAAGCGCTCCAGTATTCCTCCAAGGCCTCTGTGGGCGACGAGATCCGCATCGACATCGACGCCAGCAAATTCGGCCGCATCGCCACCCAGACGGCAAAGCAGGTGATCATCCAGGGCATCCGGGAAGCCGAACGGGGCATGGTGGCCGATGAGTTTGCCTCCAAAGAGCACGAAATCCTCAACGGCACCGTCACTCGCATCGATCCCCGCTACGGCACGGTGATCCTGGAGCTGGGCACCGGAAGAGAAAAGACCGAGGCCATCCTCCCTGCGGCCGAGCAGGTGAAGAACGAGACCATCCGGGAAGGCCAGCGGCTGAAGGTCTATCTGGTGGAAGTGCGCCGGGGCGTCAAAGGCCCTCAGATGATCATTTCCCGCACCCATCCGGGACTGGTCAAGCGGCTGTTTGAGCTGGAAGTGCCCGAGATCCATGACGGCACCGTGCTCATCAACTCCATTGCCCGGGAAGCGGGCAGCCGCACCAAGATCGCCGTATCCAGCACCGATGAAAATGTGGACCCCATCGGCGCCTGCGTCGGCCCCCGGGGTTCCCGTGTGGCCAGCATTGTGGAAGAGCTCCAGGGCGAAAAGATCGACATCATCAAATATTCCGACGATCCGGTGCAGTTTGTGGCCGAGGCTCTGTCTCCGGCGGATGTGCTGCTGGTCACCCCCATTGCCGACGGCAAAAGCTGCAGCGTAGTGGTGCCTGACGACCAGCTGTCCCTGGCCATCGGCAAGGAAGGACAGAACGCCCGTCTGGCCGCCAAGCTCACCGGCTGGAAGATCGACATCAAACCCCAGTCCCAGGCCCTGGAAAAGGCCCTGGCCGACGCCGCTGCGGTGGCCGAAGAAACGGAAGAATAAAAAGCAAGGCCCCCGGGAGAATCCCGGGACAGAAGACAGGAGGAGGGTATCATGCCAAAAAAGATCCCGGTGCGCCAATGCGTGGCCTGCCGTCAGCAAAAGGAAAAACCCCAACTGGCCCGGATCACCCGCACGCCCCAGGGGGATATCGTCTATGACCCCAAGGGCAAGGCCCCCGGCCGGGGCGCCTATCTGTGCAAAAGCGTCTCCTGTCTGGAAAAGGCCATCAAGAGCCGGGCGCTGGCCCGGGCGCTGGATTGCCAGATCCCCGATGAGGTCTATGACACTCTGCGGCAGCAGCTGATGGAGGAAGGGGCCCAGGATGGAGAATAATCTTTTGGCCTTTATCGGCCTGATGAAAAAGGCGGGCAGCCTGGCCATCGGCGGCGAAAACGCCTATGATGCCGCCCGCACCCATAAGGCACGGCTGATGGTGCTGGCCCAGAACGCCGGAGACAACACCATGGGCCAGGCCCAGGCCGTGGCGAAACAATACCAGGTGCCCCACATCACTCTCCCCTGTTCCAAAGAGGAACTGGGCGGCGCGCTGGGGATGCGGGAATGTGCGGCTTTCGCCGTCACCGACACCGGTTTCGCCCTGTCCCTGTGCCGCAAATGCCAGATGGAAGAGACCGCCCAGGCCCTCTCAGAGCGCCTGGCCCGGGAGAAAAAACGGAAACAGAAGAAGATCGACCGGGCCCAGGGCAAAGGCGCCGGTTCTCACAGACGCAAAGGGGGAATATAACCTATGATGATAAAATACCGGGTAAGTGATGTGGCCAAGGATTTTGGCCGCCCCAACAAGGAGATCGCCGAGATTCTGGGCGATTATCTTCAGGCGCCCAAAAGCAATGCCCAGGCCCTGAAGGAGCCGGAGCTGGATGTGATCTTTGAATATCTGACCCAGAAGAACCAGGTAGAGAGCCTGGATCAGGTCTTTGCTCCCGCCGCCGAAGCCGCCCAGAAGCGGCGCCAGGAATCGGAAAAGCGCATCCTGGAAAAGCAGCAGAAGGAGCAGCCCAAGACCCAGAAGGCCGCCGAGGCTCCCAAGGAGCAGGGAAAAGTTGTCATCGAGCAGCAGCCCGCTTCCTCCGCCAAAGGCCCCCGCACCACCCGTGTGGACACCCGTGGCAACTCGGTGGACCTTTCCAAATACGATGAGCGGATGGATCAGCTGGTTCCCGAGCGGGCCCAGAAGATCAACAACACCCCCCAGGGCAAGCAGAAGATCAAGCGCCAGGCCGACCGCCGGGGCTTTGTGAGCAACAAGAAGCGCCAGGAGGAGCAGGAGCGCCTGCGCCGCCTGCAGATGCAGGAAAAGGCCAAGAAAGTGCAGCTGAAAGTGCTCATCCCCGATGAGATCAATGTGGGTGAGCTGGCTGTACGGCTGAAAAAGACCGCTGCCGATGTGATCAAGCAGCTGATGAAGCTGGGCGTCATGGCCAATGTGTCCCAGAGCGTGGACTTTGACACTGCCAGCCTTGTGGCCGAGGAATTCGGCGCCAAGGTGGAGCACGAAGTCATCGTCACCATCGAGGAAAAACTCATCGACGACAGCACCGATGACGAAAAGAACCTGCAGCCCAGACCTCCTGTGGTTGTGGTGATGGGCCATGTTGATCACGGCAAAACCTCCCTGCTGGACGCCATCCGTCATGCCCATGTCACCGAAGGGGAAGCCGGCGGCATCACCCAGCACATCGGCGCCTATCAGGTGCAGCTGGACGACCGTCTGATCACCTTCCTGGATACTCCCGGCCACGCCGCCTTTACCTCCATGCGGGCCCGTGGCGCTCAGGTCACCGATGTGGCCATCCTGGTGGTGGCCGCTGACGACGGCATCATGCCCCAGACAGTGGAAGCCATCAACCACGCCAAAGCCGCCGGTGTGCCCATCATCGTGGCGGTGAACAAGATCGATAAAGAAGGCGCCAACCCCGACCGTGTGCTCCAGCAGCTCACCGAGTATGAGCTGGTTCCCGAAGAGTGGGGCGGCGATACCATTGTGTGCAACATCTCGGCCAAGCAGAATATCGGCATTGAGAACCTGCTGGAGATGGTGCTGCTCACCGCCGACATCCTGGAGCTGAAGGCCAACCCGGACCGCCGGGCCAAGGGCACCGTCATCGAAGCCAAGCTGGACCGGGGCCGCGGCCCTGTGGCCACCATCCTCATCCAGAACGGTACCCTGCACACCGGCGATATCGTCATCGCCGGCAAGACCGTGGGCCGTGTGCGCGCCATGACCGACGACCGTGGCCGCAAACTGGACAGTGCCGGTCCTTCCATGCCGGTGGAGATCATCGGCCTTTCCGAAGTGCCGGATGCCGGTGACCTGTTCTACGCCGTAGAGGACGAGCGCATGGCCCGTGAGCTGGCCGAACAGCGGAAAACCGAGGAAAAAGACGAAAAGGCCAAGATGCAGGAAAAGATCACCCTGGAAAACCTGTTCAGCCACATCAAAGAGGGCGAAGTCAAGGACTTCAACATCATCGTCAAGGCCGATGTGCAGGGCAGCGCCGAAGCGGTCACTGCATCCCTGCGCAAGCTGTCCAACGAGGAAGTACGGGTGCAGGTCATCCATTCCGGCGTAGGCGGCATCAACGAATCCGATGTGATGCTGGCCGCCGCCTCCGGCGCCATCATCGTGGGCTTCAATGTGCGTCCTGAGCCGGCCGCCGCCGACAGCGCCGCCCGGCAGGATGTAGAAATCCGCACCTACCGGATCATCTATGACTGCCTGGAGGAGATCGAGTCGGCCATGAAGGGCATGCTGGCTCCCAAATTCCAGGAAATGGTCATCGGCCACGCCGAAGTGCGCCAGACCTTCAAGGTCTCCGGCGTGGGCACCATCGCCGGCTGCTATGTCACCGACGGCAAGGTGCAGCGGGCCGCCCAGGTTCGTATCGTGCGGGACAACATCGTCATCCACGAAGGCGTGCTGTCCACCCTCCGCCGCTTTAAGGACGACGCCAAGGAAGTGTCTTCCGGCTATGAATGCGGCATGAGCTTTGAAAAATACAACGACATCAAGGAAGGCGATGTGATCGAGGCCTTCGTGATGGAAGAGATCAAGCGGTAAAAAAACACCGTTTTTCACCGATCCCCGCGGGATAATTCTATCCCGCGGGGATACTGGAAAGAGGGGACTTTTCCCCGGAAATTTTCATTATTACAGGAAAGGGGGCTTTTTTATGCCTTCCAACCGAATCG
The DNA here is from genome assembly GCF_018917925.1 of Intestinimonas sp. MSJ-38. Classification (NCBI taxonomy): domain Bacteria; kingdom Bacillati; phylum Bacillota; class Clostridia; order Eubacteriales; genus Intestinimonas; species Intestinimonas sp. MSJ-38. The sequence continues at coordinate 183,776 of NZ_JAHLPO010000001.1, forward strand.
GCCGTATCAACGAAGAAGTGATGCGGGAACTGGCCCGGCTGCTGCCCACCGTCAAAGATCCCCGTCTGGGCGGCGGACTGCTCAGCATCGTCCGGTGCGAAGTGACCAATGACCTGCGCTGGTGCAAGGTCTATCTCAGCACCCTAGGCCAGTTTGATATGAAAGAACTGAAAAAGGGCCTGAAATCCTGCTCGGGCTATCTGCGGCGGGAGCTGGCCCACAGCCTGAGCCTGCGCTATACCCCGGAGCTGGTGTTTGTTCTGGACGACTCCATCCAGGAGGGCGCCCACATCAACCAGCTGCTCCATCAGCTGCCCGAGCTTCAGGAGGAACACCATGACGACGCTGACGCTGAATGAAGCCGCCGATTTTCTCCGGCAAGGGGATGACTTCCTCATCCTCACCCATGGCCGCCCCGATGGGGATGCCATCGGCTCCGGCAGTGCCCTGTGCCGTCTGCTGCGGGGACTGGGAAAGCAGGCTTTCCTTCTGCCCAATGAGGACCTGACGCCCCGGCTGGACTTTTTGTGCGGCGATCTGCTGGCTCCCGAGGGCTTTGTGCCCGGGGCCGTGGTGGCCACCGATGTGGCCACCCGGGAGCTTTTGTGCAAAAACGCCGCACCCTTTGGGGATCGGGTGGATCTGTGCATCGACCACCACCCCTCCAACACAGGCTACGCCAAAAACACCCTGTTGGACGCCAGCTGTGCGGCCACCGGAGAGCTGATCTGGCTGCTGGGGGAAACGCTGGGGTATTCTCCTGCGCCCGCTTTCTGCGATGCTGTTTACACCGCCATCTCCACCGATACCGGCTGTTTCTGCTATTCCAACACTACACCCCAGACCCATCGGATCGCCGCTTTGTGCATGGAAAACGGGGCGGATTTCTCCCGCCTGAACCGGCAGCTTTTTGAGACAAAAAGCTGGAAGCGCATCCAGGTGGAAAACCATGTGTTCCAGAACATCCAGCTGTCGGCCCAAGGGAAGATTGCCGCAGTATGCCTGACCAAGGAAGCTCTGGACCGGCTGGATGCCACCAAGGATGAGCTGGACAACCTGTCGGCCCTGCCCCGGCAGATCGAAGGTGTGTGCTGCTCCATCCTGCTCAGTCAGGTAGGCCCGGGCCGCTTCAAAGGCTCGGTGCGCACCGATGCGCCGGTGGATGCCTCCCGTCTGTGCGCCCGTTTCGGCGGCGGCGGTCATGCCCGTGCGGCTGGCTGCACCCTGGAAGGGGAGGGGGAGGACTGCCTTTCCCGGCTGGTGAAAGCCGCCCAGGAGGAACTGGGTTATGTATAATGGCATCCTGCTTTTGAACAAAGAACCGGGTTTCACTTCCCATGATGCGGTGGCCAAGCTGCGGGGCATCCTGCGCTTCCGCCGCATCGGTCACGCCGGCACCCTGGACCCTATGGCCCAGGGTCTGCTGGTGATGCTGCTGGGCAAGGCCACCCGGGCCAGTGAATATGCTTCCGGCGCCGAAAAGGAATATATCGCTGATTTTATACTAGGAGTTGAGACCGATACCCAGGACACCACCGGCAATGTTTTGGCAGAAGCGCCGGTGGATGTGACAGAAAGGCAGCTGCGGCAGGCCCTCTCTTCCTTTGAAGGTGGATATGATCAGGTGCCTCCCATGTACTCCGCCATTCAAAAGGACGGGGTGCGCCTTTACGACCTGGCCCGCAAGGGCAAGGAAGTGGAGCGGGAGAGCCGGTTCATCGCCCTGCCTCTGCTGGAGCTTTTGTCCTTTGACCCGCCCCGGGGGAAACTGCGGGTGCGCTGCTCCAAGGGCACCTATATCCGCACTCTGTGCCACGACCTGGGCCAGCGTCTGGGCTGCGGTGGCGCCATGAGCGCCCTGACCCGGGTGCAGGCCGGAGATTTCTCTCTGGAAGACGCTCTGACTTTGGGGGAAGTGGAGCAGCTGGTCAAAGAGGGTACATTGCAGCAGCACATCCTGCCGGTGGACAGGCTCTTTGCCTCCCTGCCCGCGGTTACCCTTACCGAAGAAGGGGCCAAGCGAGCCCGCAACGGCGCCCACGCCGCTCAGAAGCATCTGCTCTCCGGGGCGATCCCCCCGGTGGATTCCCTGTGCCGGGTGTATACGCCGGAAGGGGAGTTTCTGATGACCGGCAAAGGTGGTCTGCTGGACATGGGGCCACCCGCCATCTTCTGCCATAAAATCTTTGGGGAATGAGGAAACGGTATGTCCCGCCAAGAGAAAGTGATCTATGCCCTGGGCTTTTTTGACGGGGTGCATAAAGGCCACCAGGCCATTTTGGAGACCGCCCGGCAACTGGCCCGAGAAACGGGGATGCGCCCGGGGGTCTTTACCTATGAAAACCACCCCCAGAGCGTGGTGGGCGGCAGCGCGCCGCCTCTTCTCACCACGCCGGAGGAGCGGAGGGCCCTGTTCGCCCACTACGGCATGGAGGAGATCGTCATGATCCCCTTTGATGCCCATTTTTCTGCCCAAAGCCCGGAGGAATTTCTCCGGATGCTGACAGAGGATTACCGCTGCGGCGGCCTGTGCTGCGGGGACAACTTCCATTTTGGCGCCAAAGCGGCGGGAAACGCCTCTTTGCTCCTGGAACTGTGCCAGAAACTGGGGCTTTTTTGCCGGGTGGCATCGCCAGTGCTAGAAAAGGGCAAAACGGTCAGCTCCACTTTGATCCGCACCCTTCTGCGGGAAGGGGATGCTCAGGAAGCATTCCGCTGTCTGGGTCGGCCCTTTTCCCTGGCCGGGGAGATCGTCCACGGCGACGGACGGGGCCACCGTCTGGGGATTCCCACCATCAACCTGACCCCGCCGGAGGGGGCTCTATGGCCCCGGGTGGGCGTCTATGCCACCCTGACCCAAATGGAAGGGGGCGAAACCTGGCCCTCTCTCACCAATGTGGGGATGCGTCCCACCTTCCGGGCCCAGGGATCTCCCACCATGGAAACCCACCTCACCGGCTTTCAGGGTGACCTTTACGGCCGCCGGGTGCGGGTATGGTTCTGGGCCTATCTGCGGGAAGAGCAGAAATTCGAAAACGCCACCCTTTTGGTGGAGCAGATCGCAAGGGACACCAAGAAAACCCAGCAGCTCCTCCAATCCTTAGACCGGAGTGATATCTATGACCTTCCTTAATGACCTGTGGGCTTCCTTTCAAATTTTTTCCGGCAACTTTACCGACCGCTACGGCCTGTGGGTCAACGGCGCTCTCCTTCTGCTGGTGCTGGCCGCTGTGGGGCTGTTCCTGTGGCGCAGCATCCGTCTGGGGCGGCGGGTACGCCACACCGAGGCCCAGCTCAATCTTCCGGAACCTTCCAAAAAACAAAATGAGGAATGGTGCCGCAAGCTCTCCCAGGCGGTGAGCTTCCCCACCGTCACCGGGGACAAAGAAGCCATATCCCAGTTCCGGAGCTGGCTGAAAGAAAGCTTCCCTCTGGTTTTTTCCCGGCTGCGGCTGCTGGACTGCCCGGGGGATGGGCTTCTGTTTCAGTGGCGCTGCCCGGAAAAAGGAAAAAAGGGGCCGGTGCTGCTGTGCGCCCACATGGATGTGGTGCCCACAGAGGGCCAGAACTGGACCCATCCTCCCTTTGAAGGAGAAATCAAGGAAGAAACCGTCTACGGCCGGGGCGCTCTGGACTGCAAAGGCACCCTTTGCGGCATTCTCCAGGCGGTGGAAGAGCTTTTGCAGGATGGGTTTGCTCCAGGCCGGGATGTGTATCTGGCCTTTGGCTGCGACGAGGAGACCGGCGGCAAAGAGGGAGCTGCTCAGATCGCCAAGCAGCTGAAGATGCGTGGACTGCACTTTGATCTGATCCTGGACGAGGGCACTCCCATCAGCACCGCTCACCTGGGGAAAGAAAATTTCCCTGCCGCTCTTCTGGGTGTGGCGGAAAAGGGCCAGGCCACTTTCCGGCTCACCGCCCGGCAAAAGGCCGGTCACGCTGCCATGCCGCCCCAGCACACGGCGGCGGGGTATTTGTCCGAGGCCATCTGCCGCATCGAAGCAGCCCCCCTCCACAAGCGGCTGCTGCCGGTGATGCAGCAATGCCTGCTGTTCTCCGCCCCGGCCATGGGGAGTTTGCAGCGGGCCATGGTGGCCAATCTCCCCTTTACCCGTCCGCTGCTCTTCCGGGGCACCCGGCACAATCTGCAGCTTTCGGCTTTGTTCCATTCCACCTTTGCCGCCACCTGTCTGGAGGGTGGCAGCGCACCCAATGTGCTGCCGGAGACGGCTTCCGCTCTGCTCAATGCACGCATCCTCCAGGGGGACACTGGGGAAAAACTGCTGGAATACCTGCGTTCTTTGCTGGATGACCTGCCGGTGACCATCGAAATGGTTTCCTGTCAGGACCCCTCCGCCATCACCGATACGGCCGGAGCGGGCTATCAGCTGGTAAAGGGTGCGGTGGAGGAGACCTTTGGCCGCCTGCCCTGCATCCCCACCATCATGCCTGCCGGCACCGATACCAAGCATTATCAGGAATTTTCCGATCACATCATCCGGTTTATCCCTCTGGCGGTAAGTGATGCCACGCTGAGCGCCGTCCACGGCCCCGACGAGCATTTGTCCTGCCGCAGCTATACCGCCGGTGTGATCTTCTATGAGAACCTTTTGAAAAAACTATGAGAAAACTAGTCAAACACAAACTTCGCCGCGCCATGTGGAGTCTGGCCTGCCTTGTGGCCGCCGGGATTTTTTACGGAGGGATGCAGTTTCTGCCTTCCTCCACACCCCAGACCCCCGATGGAGAGCTGGCGGTGCATTTCATCGATGTAGGCCAGGGAGACGCCATTTTGCTCTCCTGCGATGGGGAAACTGCTATTGTGGATGCGGGTACGCCCCAATGTGAAGAAGATCTTCTTTCCTATCTCCAAAGCCAGAACATCGGCAAACCCAAGTACATTTTTGCCACCCATCCCCATGCCGACCACATCGGCAGCATGGCGGCGGTAGTGGATACCTTCGGCTGCGAGAATTTTATCATGCCGGAAATGGTCAGCTACACCCGGACCTTTGAAAACATGCTTTCCAGCGTGGAACAGGCCGGGTGCCAGACGGCCTACGGCGTAGCCGGAGACACTTTCACTCTGGGAGATGCCCAGCTGAAACTTTTGTGGCCCACCGAGGGCTTTGATGCCTCCGATCCCAACGAAATTTCCCTGGTGCTCCAGGTGACCTATGGGGAATATTCCTTCCTGCTCACCGGTGACGCAGGAAAAGATGCCGAGGAAGGATTCCTTTCCCAGGTGCAGCCGGTGACAGTGCTCAAAGCCGGACACCATGGCAGCGACACCTCCAGCACAGAGGCCTTTTTGCAAAAGGCCCAGCCGGAATATGTGGTCATCAGCGTGGGGGCGGGCAACAGCTACGGCCATCCTTCTCCCGCCATGCTGGAGCGGCTGGACGAAAACTGCCAGGTGCTGCGCACCGATGAAAAAGGCTCCATCGTCTTTACGGTAAAGGAGGGCGAGCTTCATGTGTCTACCGCCCGATAGCTATGTGCTGGACCGGTTAGAGGGGGATGTGGCCGTGCTGGAAGGACAGGGGCGCACCTGGGATGTGCCCGCTTCCGCCCTGTCGCCTGATGCCCAGCCAGGAGATACCCTCCGGTGGGATGGAACCCATTTTCACCGGGACACGCAGGACACCCTGGCCCGAAAAGCGCGCATTGACAGCGCCATGAACCGGTTGTTCGGAAAAAAAGACCGGTGATACCGCTTTTTCTCTCTTGACAAAGAGAGAATGGCGTGGTACAGTAAACCCACAATCAAACAAGGAAAGACTTTGACAGAGACAGTACGCTTTGGTAGGAAAGGCCCAGCGAACCGGGGACAGTGGGAGCCCGGTGCGAGTAATCCATAGCGGAAGATCCCTCTGGAGTCGCAGGCTGAACGGGGTGTTCCCTTAGTAAGTGATGCCGGTTTCCCGCCGTTATCCGGGGCGCATATGTTGGTATGTTGTAATGGGTGGTAGAACGAAAGCAAAGCCTTCGTCCCGTTTCATACGGGCCGAAGGCTTTTTTGTTTCCCCTTTGCACATGACCGGAAAGTGAGGAAAAGAAAATGAACGCTGAAACAGTCAATGTCAAGTTTGCAGACAGCCTGAAGAGCTGGAACAAAGGGGAACGGTTGGAGGTGCCTTTGGTGCTTTCCCGGGAAAGCCGGGAGCAGATCGCCCTGTTCGGTCTGGAGCCCTTTATCGACCAATGCCGCCAGAGCTTGGAGGGAATGCTGGGGCTGCGGGGATTCCAGCTGGCCCCCTGCGGCGGTCGAGGCCCCCGGGGCGAAAAGCGGCTGTCCTTCCGCCTGGGCGAGCGGGAAGGCTATGTGCTCCTTTCTCCTCTGGAGAGCTGAGTCTCGGGGCTGGTATTCTCTCCGGGTTCTTCCGCCAATAGAAGAAATTTTTCCATGCATTGAAAAGAGGGTGCTTTTCCAAAGAAAGCACCCTCTCAGACTGTCGAAAAACCTATATAACGAAAAGGGTCGTCCGCCCTACCCCTATAAATCCGCAAAAAGCCGCGACCTGTGCGTGGCTTTTTGCACTTCTCAAGGGCGGGGCGCCCCGCTGGTCCGGTGGCCGGACGGCCATACTTTCTTTGCCTTTCTGCATCGGACCTGCCCAGCGCGGGAGCGCAGTATGGGAGCGGAGACACTCCGCCAGCCCCTTGCAAAAACTCGAAAAAGTGGCCTAAGCCACTTTTTCGACACGCTCAGAGGGTGCTTTTCCAAAGAAAGCACCCTCTTTGCCTGATCTGTTACCGTCCGGCCCGGATGACCTGACCGGCACAGGTTCCATTGTAAATATTGTCTTCTACCACTTTCTTCCCTGCGAGATACACCGCTTTTATTCCCTGGTTGGGCACGGTGGTATGATAATCGCTGGGGCATCCGATGGTGAGAGGATCAAAGACCACCAGATCGGCGTCAAAACCCTCCCGCAGCAGGCCCTTGTTTTTCAGGCGGAAAAACTGAGCAGGCAGGGAAGTCATGCGCCGGATGGCTTCTTCCACTTCCAGCACGCCCAGGTCCCGCACATACCGGCCCAGGATCTGGGGGAAGCTGCCCACGATACGGGGATGGGTGATCTGTCCCGGCATGACCCCGCCGCCATCGGTGCCCACCATGGTGCGGCGGTATTGCAGCACCCGGATCACATCTTTTTCGCTCATCATGAAATAGATGCCGTCGGTGTCGAAATTGTCCTCCAGCAGCAGGTCAAAGGCAGCGTCGAAGGGATCTTTGCCCCATTTTTCCGCCAGTTCCGCCACTGTCAGCCCTTCCACCTCGGGATGGTTGGGGCTGCGGGAGATCAGGGTCCCGGCAAAACCAGCATTCTGGAAATTGCTTTCTTCCAGAGGGTTGACCTGCTCCATGGCCTTCCGGATCTCCTGACGGGCCTTTTTGTCCCGCAGCAGCTCCAGGGTGTGGGCCCGGCCCTGGGCCTGGAACTTCTGAGGGATATAGACCCCCAGGTAGGTGGCGCTGGCGGTATAGGGATACTGATCCAGCTCCACTTCCAGCCCTTCCCGGTTGGCCCGCTCGATGAGAGGCAGGGTGAGGGTGGTCTTATCCCAGTTCACCCGGCCTTTGGCCTTGTGATGGGAAAGAAGAGCCCGGCAGTCCGCTCTGCGGGCCACTTCGATCATATCCTCTACCGACTCCACCAGGCGCAGGGACTCCGAGCGCATATGAACGCTGAAGGACCGGTCATACCGGGCGGCTACCTTGGCCGCTGCCACCAGCTCATCCAGATCGGCATAGCTTCCCGGGGGATAGATCAGACCGAAGCTGACGCCCATGGCCCCTTCCTCCATGGCCTCTTTCAGCAGGCCCTCCATGTGGTCCAGCTCTTTCTTTGTCAAAGGCCGGTTCTGATTTTCCCCCTGGCAGACGATGGCGCGAATGGAACCATGGCCCACATACTGGGCCATATTCACTCCCAGTTTCATGCTTTCCATCTGGGCAATGGTCTTTCCATAGCTGGAAAGATAGTTCATGGAACCAACGGGCCGTCCCAGCTTTTCCTCCTCATGCCGCAGGCTGGCCGGGTCCTTGGGGGCATTGGATGTGCCGCAATGGCCGCTGATATCGGTAGTAATGCCCTGGCCCGCCTTGTTGTGGCTTTCCGGGTTGCCGAACACCGTCACATCGGCATGGGAATGGGCGTCAATAAAGCCGGGGGTCACATAATGGCCCTGGGCGTCCAGCACCTCTTCGGCCTGGCCCTCCGGGGGAAGAAGGCCTACAAAGGCGATCTTTCCGTCCTTCACCGCCACATCGGCCCGGAAAGGCGGGTTGCCTGTGCCGTCGATCACTTGGCCGCCGCGGATAATCCGATCATACATGGTTTTCTGCCACCTCTTTCTCACTGAATAAAAGTAATATGCTTACCAGGGGAGGATCTCGTCTCCCTTGACCAAAAAGGCCTTGTCCGACACCTGGGCCAGAGGCGTATCCGACCGGGAATCGGAGTAAAACTCCAGCATATGAAAATCCGGGGCATATTCCCGCAGACGCCGCACTTTCTCCGGCCCCCAGCAGTTTTCCCCGTGAATGACGCCGGTGTGCTTGTCCATGGGGGTGCCCATCAGTTTCTGTACCGGCAGGGTCTCAAAGACCGGCGCCAGGAGGAACTCCGGCGAGGCCGAGATGATCACATCCCGGCTGTGGTCCTTTTTCAGGTACCAGCCTTTCAGGTTTTTCCGGTGGCCCTTCCAGAAATCGGCCACCGCCTTGTCCACATCCTTCACATGGCGGAGATAGCCGAAAAGATGGGATTTGAACCGGGTCTTGGTGCAGATCCGCAGACCGAACAAAGTGCCCCAGAAAACAATGGCCGGCAGATGCAGCCAGGTTTTGGGGAAATGCCCCAGACACCAGAAGGTAAAGTGGGTGCTGCTGTCGCCCCGGTAAACGGTGTTGTCAAAATCATATCCGATGATGTCCATAGTGTCCTCGCATGGTGGGTATTTTTAAATCTGGTAGGTGATGTATACATACATGGCGCTGAATGTCATTTGGGTATTGGTCTGAAGGATACGGAAAGTGGGCCAGGCCCGGCTCATTTCCCGGATGAACTGATTGACCATCTGCTCCGCATAGGCCGGCTTCGTGCGGATCTGGTGCATATGGATACCCCGTTTCAGGGATTTGGGGCCGGTGATGTTCTCCTGCCGCCTCTGAAACTCCTTATCACGCTCAGACCTTACCGCCCGCACCGCAGCCATGGCACTGCGCCGCATTTCTTCGGGAGGAACACTTCATAGGGTTTTCCTCCTTTCCTATGGGGATGAAACAATCATACCCCATTGCCGCAGTTTCTGCAATGCTTTCTCCCTGGAAAGGGCCCTTATTCTGCCCCTTCTCCCCGGAGGAAGGGGGCGCACAACGCGGCAAAATCATCCCAGGCGGAGAGGGGAACGGTGCCCTGGCCCAGAGCATCGCTGCCGCCGCCTTTTCCCTCATGGGCCGGGAAAAATTCCTTCAGGGCCCGGCCCAGCGGCATCATCTTTTTGCTCTTTTTCTGGGCGGCGATAACCCCCAGGCTCTCACCCTCTGCAAAGCCCAAAGCCACAAAACGGACACCCCGGTGAATCAGATCGTCGCACAGCGCCTTGCCGTCCTTTTTATCCCAGCCCTCCAGCAGCTGGAGTACCGCCGGGAATGCTTCCTGCTCCGATGCCTTGCGGAACAGATTTTCCGCCGTCTGCTCCAGAAGCTGCCGCCGCAGCTTCTGGACGCTTTCTTCCAGCACAGGCAGACGGTGCAGAGCGTCGGCGATGTGCTTTTCGCAATCCTCCGGGCTTTCTTCCTCGGTGTATTTTCCCAGGCGAAGGGTGCGCAGATCCTGCTCTAGGGCAAAATCATGGGCCCGCTGTCCTGCGGCAAAATAGAGCCGGTAGGCTCCCCGCACCATTTTGCTGCCCACAAACCGCACCGGCCCCACAAGGCCGGTGGAGGGACAGTGGGTGCCGCCACAGGCATTTCGGTCAAAGCCCTCCACCTCCACCAAGCGGATGCGCTCATGGGGGGTGATCTTGCCCCGCACATCCATCTGGGCGGCCTGCTCCGGGGTATAGTACCGGCAGAAGATGGGCAGATCGGCCTTTACGACTTCTTCCACCCGGCGCAACAGGGCCAGAAGCTCCTCATCCTCCATAGGCCGCTGAAACTCGATGTGGCCCCAAGGGTCCTCCATGCGGGCGATGATGGTGAGATTCTGGAACAGCTGCCAGGCGGCGGCCGAGATCAGATGCTGGGCGGTGTGGTGCTGCATATGGGACAGACGGGTGCCCAGATCGATGCGGCAAAGCACCTCATCTCCCTCCGGGGCCTTTGGGAGAATGTGGCAGATTTCTCCCTCTTCTTCGTACACATCCAGCACCGGAATGCCCCCGATGGTGCCTTCATCGCATTTTTGTCCGCCTCCCCGGGGGAAGAAGATAGTCTGATCCAGAATCAGGCAGAATTCTTTTCCCTGAGGGCGGCACTCCTGCACATGGGCTAAAAGTCCCCCTTGCAGGGGGGCATCATCAAATATATGCTTTGTCATATCTTTCTCCCGTTTCTCTATTTGTATTTATCAAAGCAGCTGGGTATCGTTGATTTGCAGCTGGAACTGAAGCCTCAGAAATTCGGCGGCCTTGCGGCACATGAGCATCCGGGTGAGGAAAATTTCAAAATAATCCATCACTGCACTGATACCGGTGTCGATTTTCAAAGACAGGGTAATGGTCTTTCGGTCGGGGCTGATGGAAAGACCGGATGTGTACACCGCATAGTTGACCCGGTCATGAATGTCGGTGGCCACGGTACGCACGGCCCGCACCCGGGAGCGGCGCACATCGCTTTTGTCCGCCAGGATCAAAGCGGCAGACACCGGAGTGACGGCGGTGCCGGTACCCTCATCGTGATTGCCGATGGCGCAGATCACCTGGGCGATGTCCGCAGGGTCCATCTCCAGACGATTGAGGATCTGAAAGGCCATAATGGCGCCGGTCTGGGCATGGGAAGCCCGGTTGACGCAGTTGCCGATGTCGTGGAGATACCCGGCGATGCGGGCCAGGGTGATGGTGTGCTCATCATAGCCCATCTGCTCCAGGATCTGGGCGGCGGTGGCGGCACAGATGCCGGCATGGGCAAAACCGTGTTCGGTAAAGCCGATGACGCCCAAGGCGTCATTCCCCATCTGGAGATAGGTCTGCACTTCTTTATTTTCACGGATCTCTTCAAATGTGAGTTTCAAGTAAAAACCTCCTTTGGCCCCGAAGATCGGGGCATCCAGGGTTATTGTATCATAGAAATCCCCTGGAGAAAGGGCAGGTTTTGTAAATTTCCCGAAAAGCCGGTAAAAGTGCCCACTTACACTTCACTCCAAAGAAGGGAGAAACTGTGGAAAAAGACGATTTTTCCCTTCTCCGCTATGCGTCCATGTGGGAAAGGTATATAATGAATGTAAAAGATTTCTGAGAAGGGATGAAGGAAATGGGGATGAAAAAAGGCCGTATCTTTTACGGCTGGTACATCGTGGCCGCCGGATTTCTGGTGATGTTCTGTTCCATCGGCATCGTCAACAACTGCTCGGGGCTTTACATCAAGCCGGTGTGCGACGATATGGGCTTTTCCCGGGGAGCCATGGGGGGCAATATGACCATTCTGTCGGCCTGTCAGATGATCGTGGCTCTGTTTGGCGGAAAGATCTTTGTCCGCTTTGATGTGCGCAACATCATGCGCATCAGCTCCATCGCCCTGGCGGTGAGTTATTTTTCCTATTCCTTTGTCCAGTCTCTGCCCATGTATTACGCTTTGTCGGTGGTGCTGGGCTTCGCCATGGGCGGCATTGCCGCCATGCCCCTTTCCATCCTCATCGGCAACTGGTTCCGGGAAAGACGGGGCTTTGCCATCGGGGTGGCCTTTATGGGCAGCGGCATCGGCGGAATGCTTTTCAACGCCCTGGCCGGCCAGCTGATCACCACAGTGGGCTGGCGTCAGACCTATCGGGTGCTGGGCATCATCGCCTTCTGCATCCTGGTGCCGGTGTGCTGGCTGGTGGTGCGCACCCGCCCCTCCGACCTGGGACTTTTGCCCTATGGCCAGGAGAAGGAGAGCGGCAATGCCGCTTCCTTTGATGACCGGGGCATGACGGTACAGGAAGTGGTGCACACCGGCCGCTTCTGGGCATTGTGCCTGGTCACCGCTTTGGGCAATATCAGCCTGTGCGCTCTCAACCAGAATGTAACCCCGCACCTGTCGGACGAAGGATACAGCCTGCAAACCGCCGCCAATATCTCCGCCGTCATGCTGGGCGGCCTGGCCTGCGGCAAGATGTTCCTGGGCTGGCTCTATGACAAATTGGGAGCCCGCCGGGCCACCCTCCTGGCCAACTGCTGCACTGTGCTGGGAGTGACGGGCGCCTTTTTCTGCCGCTTCCCTGTGATGATCGCCGCCATTGTGGTGGGCTTCTCCCTGGGCAACGCCTTCGGCTCGGTGGCCAATCCCATCATCGTGCAGAGCATCTACGGCCGGAAAAATTACAGCGCCATTCTGGGCCTGGTCACCGCCTGCAACAATCTGGCCGGCGTATTCACACCGGTGATGATCGGTTCGGTCTACGACTATTTCGGCTCCTACAGCCCGGCCTTTGCCGCCATGATGTTTATTTCTTCCTGCTGCACGGTGGGTTACTTTATTCTGCTGGGCAAGCGGGTGGAATACGATTAAGCCGGGTGTTGACAAAATTTCTCCCTTTTTGTATACTCAAACACAATGAAACAAAAGGCAGGCCTCCATCGCCGGATGGGGGCTATGGACGCCAGGCTTTCCATCGTAGGCCGTTGAAGATGGAAAGCTCTGGCGTCCTTTTTTTGCAAACGATGGAGGGAAATCTATGGACAAACACAGTGCAGGGAAGGAGTTTGCCCGGTATGCCAGCCTGAATATGCTGGGGATGCTGGGGATCTCCTGTTATATCCTGGCGGACACCTTCTTCATTTCCCGGGCCACCGGGGCCCAGGGACTGGCCGCCCTCAACCTGGCGTTGCCGGTTTACAGCCTGATCCACGGTCTGGGGCTGATGCTGGGCATGGGCGGCGGCATCCGTTATTCCATTGGCCGTGGACAGGGAGACCGGCAAAGCGGCGACGGCGCTTTTACCCAGGCATTGTGCCTAGCCCTTTTCCTGGGGGTGCTTTTTTCCCTCACCGGCCTCATGTTTGCCCGGCCCTTGGCCCAGGCTTTGGGCGCCCAGGGGAAAGTGCTGGAAATGAGCAGCTCCTATCTCCGGGTGCTCATGGTCTTTGCCCCGGCCTTTATGCTCAACGATGTCTTTACCTGTTTTGTGCGCAATGACGGCGATCCCCGCCGGGCTATGGCCGCCATGCTGGGCGGGAGCCTGTCCAACATTGTTTTGGATTACATCTTCATTTTCCCCTGCGGCCTGGGGATGTTCGGCGCCGCTTTGGCCACCGGCGCGGCCCCTTTGATCGGCATCGCCATTCTGTCTCCCCACTGGCTGAGCAAAAAGAGCGGCTTCCGCTTTTGCTGGCAGGAAGGGAAGCGGGCCCCGCTTTTGCAAATGGTTTTGCTGGGCATTCCTTCCCTGGTTCCTGAAATCTCCTCCGGTGTAGTCATTGCCGTGTTCAACACCATCCTTCTGTCTCTCCAGGGGGATGTGGCGGTGGCGGCCTACGGAGTGGTGGCCAATCTGTCCCTGGTGGCGGTGGCTGTGCTTACCGGCCTTTCCCAGGGAATGCAGCCCATCCTCAGCCGGGCCTATGGCGCGCAGGACAAGGAAAACCTGCGTCATGTTCTTTTCCTGGGGCTTGTTTGGTCCCTTGCAGCTGCCATGCTGATGGAAGCGGTGCTCACCTTGGGCGCCCAGCCTCTTACCGCGGTGTTCAACAGCGAAGGGAATGCTCTTTTGCAGCAAATGGCCTCCTTTGGGCTGCGGCTCTATTTTATCGCCCTGGCTTTTGTGGGCATCAACACGGTGGCCGCCACCTATTTTGCCGCCACCCAGCGTGCTATGCCGGCCCATATGATCTCCCTGTCCCGGGGACTTGTACTTATCGTACCCATAGCCTTTTTGCTCTCCAAACTGTGGGACCTCACCGGAGTCTGGCTCACTTTTCCCGTCACCGAAGGGCTGGTGGTCCTCTTTTCCGTCACTTTGCTGTGGAAAAATCGAAGCAAACTTAAGAATTCTTAAACGAATCTACTGTAAAAATGAAAACAGGGTATTCTCTCCCTTGCTTTGCTATGACATAGAACCAGTTTAAAGAAGAGGAAAACTCCTTTTCCGTGTCTGAAAACTGGCTCCATGAACACAAAATCGCGTCATCGCTGCAAGGAGGTACCCTTTTGATACATCATTCTACTTTGGGACTGGTCGCTCCCATTTTCCCCGCTGGTCCAAAAATCCCGGCTTCTGAAATGCCCTATCATCCATCCAATCCTGGAAAAAAGCCTGCTATCGCCGCAAATGGGAATATCTTTTCAGATTCGCTTTTTGATAATCTAAAAGCAGGGAACTCTTTATCCTTTTTGTTATATTATAATAAGTTTCTCCTGATGGTGATAAACATACTCACAGGTTTCTCCGATGTGCACATCCTCCTCCAGACTGATACGCACCACCTGGTCATTCCACTCAGGCACCTTTCCCCGCACATTCAGCTCCAAAGCGTGGCTGGAATGGAGGCCCACCGGATATTCTCCCCGAGGATAGATACTGTCCTGGTAGTCATAACGGCCAATGATGGGGCCGGGGCCATGGCCGAACACGCCCAGACCGTGACAATAAAGCTGGGGACACAGGCCCTCTGCCTTGCCCTGATCCACTGCTTTGTGGAACACCTGATTTCCCGGCGTACCAGAGAGGAAATGGCTGCGGGTGATTTCCTGAAACCGGCCGCACTGGGAGAAAAGCTGCTCCAGGCCCTGGGGCGGGGTAGTTTCACCAGGACGCCGCACATAGGCCATCCACTGTTTGTCGGTGAGCACCGGAATGTATTTCAGCATGACGCCGATGTCACAATGGAGCAGATCGCCCGGCTGAATGACTCCTTCATTAGAAAGGCTCTCCAGCCCCTGGCGCTGCAGATCCACATCGGGGCCAAACCAGAAGTCCAGTTGACAGGCAGCCATCACATGGCGCATAAACCACTCCACATCCTGAGTGGTGGTCTGGCCTGGGACGATCACATCCGGGGAATAGGCGGCCTTGATGATGTCCTCGGTGACCTCCACCAGAGTTTCCATCACTTTGTGTTCTCCCGCTGTCATGGTCTCCAGGAAGCGGGTAGACAGTCTCCCTGCCGAGCACAGCCGGTTTCTCCAAGGGGCGGGCAGCTCTTCTTCCAGCATCTGATACAATCCGGCGGAAAGGCCGTCGCAGAAACCGCCGGCCTGGGGCGCCATATTGACGCCGATCTGCTGAGGATCGTACTGTTTGAACAGCCGGGCAAGGCCCTGGCACAGGGTTTCATCCCCTTCTTTGGAGGGGGTGTAGAACTTGGCCATCACCTGGGAAGGCATCCCCCAGCTGAGTGCACGCACCTGATCCCCTTGCCGGAAAAACAGCAGGGCGGTCTGGCGGCGGGCGGTGCGCCGGTCCCAGGTCATCAGGGCCTTCATGGCCGGGTCCTCGTTGTTCTCCTGGGCCAGCACCAGCCAGCAGTCCAGCCCGGTCTCTTTCATCAGATCGGGCAGCAGGGTCAAACGCTCTCCCAGCAGCTTTTCCTCCAGGGCCGCCTGCTTTTCCAGCGGCAGCAGCCCCCGGCTTTCCAGCTTTTCCAGAATACGGGCGATCACGGGATGATCCATCACGATTCCTCCTTCTCTTTTTCTCCCAGGGTGACGCTGGCTTCAAAACAGCGCCGCCCTCCTTTCTTACCGCAAATATAATAGGTATCTTCTCCGGTTTTTCCCAGGAAAAGTTCCATGGTTTCTCCCAGCCGCAGCTCCTCATGATAGGAAATGGCCATGCGGCGGATGGGACGCTGACACAAAACCTCCGGCGGCAGCACATCGCAAACCAGATCGGCGTAACAGGCGTTGTTCAGATGCCCATTCCGGTCGGTGCGGGAATAGGCGGCAGTGTACTCCCCGGCGGGCTCAAGCTCGGTGCTCCGGGGGATGGACAGATCCAGGGTGCGATTTACTTCCTCTGAAAAGGGGAAGTAAAGCGCTTCGGGATGGGTGCGAAGAATATGCCGCTGCTTCACATCGATGAGCACCCACCGGGCGTCCACCCGGCAGACCTCCCGGCCTTCGGCATCGGTGATGGTGGTAAAGCGGCGATACACCGCCCGCTGGGGAACGGCAGGCTCGGTGACAAGGCGTAGGCGGCTCCCGGCGGTGATGGGATGGACATATTCCAAAGCCAGTTTGGCCATGACGAAAGCCGTGCCGGTTTCCTGGAATCGGTCTGCGGTCAGGCCTTCGGCATCACAGTGGTCGGTGCTAACCTGCTGCACATGGCGGAGAATGGCTCCCACCGGCCATTCATCGTGGATATCACATTCATATTGCTGCGCAATGATTTCTTTTTGGTATGACATGACAGAACTCCTTTGTGCAAAGGGCCCGTGGCCCAGTCTGATGCCATTATACTCTTTTTTCTCCCCCAGGGCAAACGGCTTGTCAGCAAAAGGGGAGCAGGATATAATAAAGAAAAACACGCCCCCAAGGAAAAAGGAGAACAATTATGGAAGAAATCGCCATTGTCCAAGGGCTTGAAAATGCCCCTCTGGCTCGGCCCATCCGGGAGGAGATCTTTTTGCAGGAGCAGGGCTTCAGCACGGAATTTGACGAAGAAGAGGAGCGGGCCTGGCACCTGCTTTTGTTTTTGGATGGTGAGGCGGTGGCCACCGGCCGTCTCTTCCCCAAGGACGGGGAAGATGGAGTCTATGTAATGGGCCGGGTGGCGGTGCGCAAGCCCTACCGCGGCCGCCATCTGGGCCAAAAGGTGGTACGGGCCTTGGAGGAAAAGGCCCAGCAGATGGGAGGAAAGGGCATCTATCTGGGCGCCCAGACCCATGCCCAAACCTTTTATGAACAGCTGGGCTACCATCCCTGTGGGGAAATTTTTTATGATGAGCACTGCCCCCACATCCCCATGGAAAAGTCCCTATGAGCAGCCTGGAAGCGGTATTTTCTGAAAGCGCCGCAGGAACCCTGGCCTATGCCATGGCCGCTTCAGGGAAGGACCACACCCTGGCCAGTGCCATCGGTGTGATCTGTTCCCCAGAGGAAGAGCCCCTTTCTCCCGTGGAACAGGAATCTTTGCTCCATAGGGAAAAAGCAAGGCAGCAGGCTTTGTGGAAAAAGGCCATTCCGCTGGCAGGAGACCGGCAGAACATCTGCCCGCTCTCCCTGTTCCTTACCCTAGGGGAAATTGACGAAGAGGGGATCGGCCCCAAACGGCAAAAGGTCCTTTCCCGCCTTATGGATATTTTCCCCCAGGGGAAAGAGGCCGCCGAAGAGCTGACCCTCCAGAACCAGAAAAGCCTATGCGCCCTGGAAGAAGGCGCCAAATCCGGCCAACCCATCCGGGTATGGGTCAGCCAGAATCCAGAGGAGCTTTGCACTTTCCACTGGCTGATGGGGCGTCTGGAACCCTTTTCTCCCCAGGTGGATGTGGTATGGCTGCCCCCGTTTCTCCCCGGAGAAGAACAGCCTTTCATCCCCACCGGCTGGGGCGAAGTGCCGCCCTGGCTCTGGGGAGCACTCTCTCAAAAAACAGAAGCGCTGGAACCCTGGCAAGTGGCGGCCTTTTCCCGGAAGTGGAAAGCGCTGAAAAGAGAAAATGCCTCATTGCGAGGTGTCATCGCCGGGCAGATTTTCAGCCTGCCGGAAGATTTTTACGATAGCTTTCTCCGCCAGGAGCTTTTGAAACTGCCAGAGCAATTCCCAGAGGCCGTCCTCATCGGCCGGCTGCTGGGCCAATACCCCATAGGGATGGGGGATGCCTTTTGGGCCCTGCGTCTGGAAGAGTGGATCGCCCAGGGCCGCCTGGAGCCTTTGACCGCGCCGGAAGAGGGGAGCCCCCTCTATCATCGTATGCTGACAAAAAAAGAGCAGAGCCGCTGATGGCTCTGCTCTTTTTTTACTCTTCTGCTTGAGGGAGATAGGACAAAGTCAGGTAATCCTCATCCAGGCACACCGCTGCCCGAGCCCCTTCCTTTTGGAACAAAATCCCTTCCCGGCCATCCAGCAAAATGGTTTCACCGGTATCTTCATAACCGGCGCTTTTCAAGGCATCCTGCACCCACTGGCTGGCCCCAGCGGGCAAAAGGCCAGCGTCATACCACTCGGTAGGGCAGCTCTGACCCTCCGGCCCTGTCAGCGGCAAAAACCGGGAGGGAGCCATCCCTCTTGTGGAAAAGAGCATCCGGCACCCCAAAGCCTGGCAGAAGGAGGCATAGTTTTCCGCCCCTCCGGTATGCTGCAGCAGCCCTGCGGTGAGGGAGGGAAGACCGGTATCCCCTTCCTTTTCACGAAGCACCACCAGCAAGCACTGGCTTCCCCGCAAATCGGCAAAAAGGAAGGACCATACTCCATCTTCCCGACTTTCCTCCACCAGGGTATATTGCTGGTAGGTCATCACCTGCTCATATTCCTTCAGGCCCTTTTCCAACTTCTCTTCCTCCCAGCTCGTCAGAGTATGACGGTACAGGGACAAAGGCCGTCCTTCGTATTCTCCCTGGCCCGAGACCTGGCTGTTTTCCACCACAGGGAAAAACTCTGCGGCCTGAGGAATGGTGCGTGCTTCCCCATAGGCAGACAGCCCCTCCACCGACACGGTGAGAAGAGGCAGGACCCGCTGGAACATCACGGCGGCCTGAGCACGGGACAGGGGGTAATCCGGCCGGAACAACCCGTCGGAATAGCCCTGGATCAAGCCGATCTCCACGGCCTTTTCACAATAGTACCGGTCTTCTGCATCCAAAGAGGCCAAATCGGGAAAACCGCTGTCCGCCCAATTTTTCGAGGGAGTAAAGCCCAGCAGCCGCAGAAGCATCCGCACCATCTCCAGCCGGGTGAGGTTTTGGTTGGGGCCGTAGTTTGTCCCGTAATCCTCCGGCTCTATGATCTCTTCGATCAACAGCTGGCGCACATATTTGGCCGACCAATGGCCTTGCAAATCGGCAAAATCACCTTTTCCCGTCTGGGGCAGGGTATAGGGCAGCTGGCCCACGGCCTGGGCGGTCATTTTGGCGCCTTCCCCCCGCTTGACCCAGTCTCCCGGCCGGAAGGTTCCATCGGGAAAGCCGCCGATCAGCCCCCGCTGGGCCATTTCCTCCACTGCCGGTGCAAACCACTGATCCTGCACATCAGAAAAGGCCCCATGGCTTCCCCGGGGCAAGAAGGGCAGAAGCAGACACACCGCCAGCAAAAAGGCCGGCAGTCTTTTCCCTCTATTTCTTCCCATCTGGTCATTCCTCCTGTTTCAAAACTTCCCTTATGATATCATAAAATGCCAAAAAAGAAAACGCCCCGGCTTAGCGGGGTGTTCGTAAGACGGTGTTAGCCCAATAACATGAAATCCTATTCCGTGCGGCTGGTATGGCCTTGCCCTGCCGCGCTGGTTAGTTAAACTTTTCATGTGCTTGGATAGTTTTAGAACGTCAACGAGGTTTACAAACTGCTCCTTGGTAATAGCATCGTAGTCAATACCGGATGTTGTGAGGTAGATCCTGGCCTGTTTCTTCGCATCGCTTCCCTCAAATTCTGCAAGAAAATCACGCTGAAAGAAGCGGCTAATACCTGCAATATGCCCCGGTTGGCACAGTCTACAGAAAAGCAAGAAAATTTGAAAATGTGGCTTAAACAAAACTTGCTCTGAATTTGCAAATGCCTACTTTTATGAACCGACAAAACGGCACAAATTAGGACTGAGCTTTTGCCTTCTGACCTTGAAAAACGGCGGAATTTAGAATATAATATAATCATCGTGGTAAATAGTAATAAATGGAGGAAAGAGAAAATGAAGCGATTATGTGCATTTTTATTAGCGGTGGCGATGTTGTTATCGCTTGTGGGCTGCGGGGATCAGACAACGCCGATGTCCGAATCTGAACAGTCAGAAGCAGAGGAACCAGTGACAGAAGAACCTGTGACAGACGAACCTGCGAAGGAAGAAAAGGCGACCTACAAGATTGGTGATATTGTCGATTTTGGTGCTTACAAATGGAGAGTATTAGATGTCCAGGACAGCAAAGCCCTGCTCTTGACCGATGAGATCATTGCGCTGGACTATATCAACATTACGGAAGAAGCCAAAGAAGCCATAGACAGCGTAGCTGCAAAACACCCAAATTCGTATAATAAACTATCCGATTATGAAGGTTGGACTGTTTTTACAGATGACAAAGTTTTCCCCGAGGGGGATTCTTTTTATGATAATTGGAGTAATCTGCTTAAAGAAAACTCTGGTTCGGAATTGCTGAAACCTTCTGCCTTGCGCGAGTCTGTAAATTGGGCAGATTGCAGTTTGCGAAATAAGCTAAACAGCGAGATGCCGTTTTCCGATGAAGAGTGGGTGCAGATCATTGAGACAGAGGTCATTGATCCCGCTGGAAACGGAGAAGTGACGTACGACAAGGTGTTTCTGCTTTCCACCGAGCAGGTTGAGCATTACTTTCCGAGAATCGAAGATCGCGGTGCAAAAGGAACAGGGTTATCCGATGAGATGCTTCTGTGTTGTCTAAAAAACCTTCATGTAGTTGGTCAGCTTTCCGGTACATTAGCGGAATTTGTTCTTGACCTGCCAAATGGGGGAGACTTTTATTGGTGGACTATCGGAGAAAATTCATACGACCTTTTAGGTGTCCATACCGGAGCAGAGGAAAAAATAAATGCGGTCGCCCCTGCTATTTCAATAGCCGGCATTCGACCTGCGATTTGGGTCTCTACCGAAGCATAATCAATTTTATAGGAGAGTAGTACACCATGAGAGATAGGTTCAAAGAATACTTGATCTTACAAGGCTACAAAACGGTCACACCAAGCGGAAAACCAAGCACCGTGAGCGACTATCTGAAACGGATTGACAAGGTCTGCGAGTATGAACACATGACCTACGAGGTTCTTGCGTCCAACATTGATCACATCGTATCGGAATATGATGTTGGAGGCCCAAAAGAGGCTCTTGGAAAGGTATCTCATAACTCAGTAATCAATGCCCTACGCAGGCTTCAAGAATTTTCCAGTGACAGATAGAAAGATTATTACGCAAGATAAAAGACGGCAGATGAACAATCTCCGAGATCCTACTATGGCGCACTTCTATACAGGCTGACGCCTGTATGTGCGCTCTGCGAGGCTGACAGCCCGGACATCTGAATGTCCGGGCTGTTTTGCGTCACTCCGTTCCGAACAAGGGGCTGCACCCCTTGCGCTGCTTGCGCAGCTATCCCAGCGCACTTTGTGATTTGCGCAATTTGCTGAAGGAAACAGCACAAATCACAAAGTTGTCACCATTTTTTGATTTTGCAGTTTTACGACCACCCACCTTTCCGCCGGGGCGCTGCTTTATCATTCGGCCTGCCAGAGGGTGAAGCCCTCTTTGATGGTGGAAAGCACCTTGATGTCTTTCAGCTCCATGGGGTCCACCTTCAACGGATCTTGGCCCACGATCATCAGATCGGCCCATTTGCCCTCTTCCAGGGAACCCTTGGTCTTTTCTTCGAAATACTGATAGGCCCCGTTGATGGTCACGGCCTTCAGGGCCTCCAGCACCGGGATGCGTTCGCCTTCTCCCATAATGACGCCGCCCTTGCTCTGACGGCACACGGCGCACCATACGGTGTGCCACATATCAGGGGGCACCACCGGGGCGTCCTGATGGAAAGTGAAGAGCACGCCCTTTTCCAACGCGGTGTGAGTAGGGCTGATGGCCATGGCCCGTTCATCCCCGAAGTTCTTCCGGTGCACATCGCCCCAATAATAGGTATGCGCCACAAAGAAGGAAGCGATCATCTGCAAAGCGGCCATCCGTTCCAGCTGATCGGGCCGGACGGTCTGGGCGTGGACCATCACCGGGCGGATGGACTCCTTCTGACGGCAGGCGCCCAGGGCTTTTTCATAGGCGTCGATAAACTGCTGGGATGCTGCGTCGCCATTGCAATGGGCCAGAAGCTGCACCCCCCGGCGAAGGGCCGTGGCACAGAATTCCTCCACCGCCTGATCGGTATAGATGGAATAGCCCTTATAGCCTTCCTTGCCTCCCAAATAGGGCTTCGTCATCCAGGCGGTGCGGCCTTGAGGCGATCCGTCCAAAAAGATCTTGTAGCCTCCCAGCCGCAGATTCCGCTGATAAGTGCGGTACTGGGCGTATTGATCCAGCAGTTCCTCGTTGTTTTTCAGATCGGCATAGGCCACCACATCCATTTCCAGCAGACCGCTTTTGGCGGCATTGGCCAAAAACTCAAAATCGGCCTGGCCCACTTTGCCGTCCTGACAGGTGGTGATACCGTTGCGAAGATAGACCTGCTGGGCCTTTTTCAGATTGTCCAGCCGTTGCTGTTGGGTGGGCTTGGGGATCTGCCGGGTGCGCTGGATCAGGGCGTTTTCCTCCAGATAGCCGGTGAGGTTGCCCTCTTCGTCCCGGCCAATGCGCCCTCCCGGAGGATCGGAGGCATTGCAGCTGATGGACAGCTCCCGCAGGCCTAAGGCGTTGGCCACCCCCATGTGCCCCGAAGAATGGGTGATGAGCACCGGGTGATCCCCCACCAGGGCATCCAGCTGCTTTGCGGTGGGATGGCAGCCGCCGGGCAGATCGTTGTGATCATAGCCCGAGCCGATGATCCACTTTCCCGCTTCCAGATTGTTTTCCTCTGCCCACTGGTGCAGCCGCTCTCCAATCTCTTCCACGCTCTGGCAACCGGAAAGATTGGCATAGTTCATGGCATCGGCCACATGGGACAGATGGCTGTGGGCATCGATAAAGGCCGGCATCAGCGTCCGCCCCTTGAGATCCACCCGCTCTGCCCCCTCTTCGGCCATGCTCTCCGCCGTTTTGAGGTCTCCGCAGAACACGATCTTGCTGCGGCGCACCAGGAGAGCTTCGGCGTAAAGAGGCTCGGCCATGGTAAGGATAGGGCCGCCATAATAAAGAATATCCTTCAATTTCGTTCACTCCTTTGCTGGGAAAAGCCCTAGGCCAGCTCCAAAAGCACCGGGCAATGGTCACTGCCCAGCACCTGGGAATGGATCTCCGCTGTTTCAATCCGGTCTTTCAGCTCTTCCGATGTGAGAAAATAGTCAATACGCCATCCGGCGTTGTTCTGCCGGGCGTTGAACATGTAACTCCACCAGGAATAGGCGCCCACGACATCGGGGTGGAGGAAACGGAAGGAATCCACAAATCCGCTTTCCAGAAGCTCAGTCATCTTCTGCCGCTCCTCCGGGGTGAAACCGGCGTTTTTCACATTGGTGCGAGGATTTTTCAAATCGATCTCCTTGTGGGCCACATTCATGTCCCCGCATACCACCACCGGCTGCTGCTCTTTGAGACGGAGCAGATAGTCCCGGAAGGCATCTTCCCATTCCATCCGGTAGGGAAGGCGCGTCAGCCCCCGCTGGGAGTTGGGGGTATACACATTCACCAGGAAAAACTCCGGAAACCGGCAGGTGATGACCCGGCCCTCGGTGTCATGCTCCGGCAGCCCCAGGCCGTAAGTTACATCCAGGGGTTCTTCTTTGGTAAAGACCGCCGTGCCGGAATAGCCCTTCTTTTCGGCGCTGTTCCAATATTGAAAATAGCCGGGGGTGTCCACTTCTGCCTGTTCTTTCTGCATCTTGGTCTCCTGGATGCAGAAGATATCGGCCTTGCTTTCCTTAAAATAGTCCAAAAATCCTTTTCCCAAGCAGGCCCGCAGGCCGTTGACATTCCATGAGATCAGGCGCATAGGCTTTTTCTCCTTTCCCGGCGGCAAAGCCGCTCCTCTCGGTTTTCTTATTATAGCACAGGAACGAGAAGGATTTTCTGGAATTCAAAGAATGTTCACAGAAATATTTGGACAAAATTTTTATGAGTGAGCAAAAGAAAAGCCCGGCAAAATTTTGCCGGGCTGGAATATTCTTTTTAATAGGCCAGAATCAAGCCCCGGTCTCCTGCATAGAAGGAGGCCAGGCCCCGCATTTCCAGCACGCTGATCTTGGCAAACTGATACCGGCGCTGGCAGGCCTTGCTCAGCATTTCGGCGTCTTCCGGGTTGTTGCACTGGCTGATCACCAGATGCCGTCCCATGGTCTCGCCCCGTTCGCCCACCATCTCCACCATCCGGTTGAGGGCCTGGGTCATGCCCCGCACCTTCTGATAGACCTTGATGTTGCCGTCGCCGTCCTCGCCGCAAAGAGGATGGATGTTGAGCATGGTGGCCATCATCCCCACCACCCGGTTCATCCGCCCGGCGCTGACCAGGGTCTCCAGCGAACCGATGAGGAAATAGAGGGTGTGGCCCTTGCGGAATTCCTCGATCTTTTCCACGATCTCCTCAAAAGGCAGGCCCTCCCGGCACAATTCGGCCAGCTTGAACACCATCAGGGCCATGCCGGAAGAAGCGCTTTTGGAATCCACCACATGGATCTTCACATCGGGATTTTCCGCCCGGGCCATGTCGGCTGCCATGCAGGCGGTGGAATAGGAAGCGCTGAGCCGGGAGGAAATGGTGACCACGAAGATCTCTTCGGCGCCCTGCATCTCCTTGAGATAGGCAGCCGGGGAGGGACAGGAAGAGCTCCACTGACCCTTGATCTCCCGGGGTTTTTCCACGAAATACCGGGCCGGGGTGGGGTCCAGATCCAGATAAGACAAACCGCCGGGGCCGTTGATGGACATGGGGACCACTCCATATTCAAAAGCGGTCTCCCCAGCGAAAAAGGCCTGGGTCACATCGGAAGAACTGTCGGAGATGATTTTGTATTTCATGGGAAACGCCTCCTGCAAAAAAGGATTGATAAAATTCCGCTTGTTTGTTATTTGAGTATACACGAATCTAGTTATAAATACAAGATGTCCCGGATGCTCTGTGAAAAAATTTAAAATCCTCCCCTCATTTGAAACGAATTTGTGAACTTGATTTTCAGTCCTTGACATTTTGAAAGTTTGTGATAGGATTGAATTAGCACTCGAGGATGAAGAGTGCTAACACACCGTAAGGCAATCAGAAAAGGCGGTGTTTTGGATGGACCTGTCGGAGCGCAAGAGGAAGATCCTCAAAGCGATCATTGAAAACTATATCGAAACCGCAGAGCCGGTGGGCAGCAAGCTGCTGGCCGCCGAGGCCAAGGGCTCGGTTTCGTCGGCCACCATCCGCAACGAGATGAGCGAGCTGGAGGAAATGGGCTACATCGAAAAGCCCCACACCTCCGCCGGGCGGGTGCCCTCTCCTCTGGGCTACCGGCTGTATGTGGATGAGCTGATGAACCGCTGCCGCACCACAGCCCGGGAAATCGAGCAAATGCGAAGTGCGCTGGAAAGCAAGATCCAGGAGCTGGACGACACCATGGAAGAGGCTTCGGCCATTCTTTCTGAGCTCACCGGCCAACCCACCGTTTCCCTTTCTTCCCGCCACAATCGCCGCCAGGTCAAGCGCCTGGAGCTCATCCCCATCGCCGAAAGCGACTACGCTTTGGTGGCGGTGACAGTGCCCCCGGCGGTGAACAATAAGGTGGTGCATCTTTCCCAGGCGTTGGAGCCGGAGGAGATCGACGCCTTCTGCCGGGCCGCAAACCTGGTTTTAGCAAAAGAGGGCGGTTCTTTGCGGCTGGAGGAGCTGGGGCAGTCGGTGCTGTCTGGTTCCCCCCTTTATCAGCTCATCGCCCAGGCAGCGGAATTTGTATGGCAGATCGAGCAGCCTTCCGATTCCTGTGACATGGTGGTCAAAGGCGTCTCCCGGCTGCTGGGCAATCCGGAATATTACGATGCCCAGAAGGCTCAGCCCTTGCTGGAGCTTTTGGGTGACAAGGAAAAGGTATTCGGCCTGGCCCGGGATTATAAACCCCAGATGCTCAACATCCGCATCGGGCCGGAAAACGGCCAGGGGCCCATGGAGGATGCCAGCTTCGTCTTTACCTCCTACGATCTGGGGGAGGATGTAAGCGGCATCATCGGGGTCATCGGCCCCACCCGCATGGATTACAGCAAAATCGCCTCCCGGCTGCTGCTTCTCAGCCGGACGCTGGGAGGACTGATGCCCATCCGTTTCCCTCTGGAACAGACCGGGCCGGATAAAAAAGACCAATAAACAGCAAACAACGAGCCCATAAGGGCAGATAGGCGGAACAGCATGGACAACATGGAAAAAGAAAAGGAAACACAGCAGACAGAAGCTGAACAGGAAGAGTGCTCCTGTCCGGAATGTCAGCAGGCCCCGGAGGCAGAATGTGCCCAACCCAAAGAGGACTGGAAGGAGCAGTATCAGCAGCTGAACGACAAATATATTAGGGTGCTGGCGGAATATGATAATTACCGCAAGCGTTCCCAGAAGGAGCGGGACAGCGTCTTTTCCGATGCTCAAGCCATGACGGTGGAAAAACTTCTGCCGGTTCTGGACAATCTGGACCGGGCACTGGAACAGAAATGCGCCGACGAAGAATACCAGAAGGGCGTGGAGCTGATCGCCAAACAGTTCAAAGAGGCCTTGGAAAAGATGGGTGTCACCGAGATTGCCGCCCAGGACCAGCCCTTTGATCCCCGCTTCCACGACGCCGTCATGCACATCGAGCAGGAGGGTCTGCCGGAAAACACCGTTTCCCTGGTGATGCGCAAAGGCTACATCATGGGAGAAAAGGTCATCCGCCACGCCATGGTGCAGGTGGCCAATTAAAAAGCCCCTTTTCAATATGTCAAAAAGGCACTGCCTTTTTCATAACAAAGTCAAAATAAACTCATATAGTTTGGAGGAATACACTATGTCTAAAATCATCGGTATCGACCTTGGTACAACCAACTCTTGTGTGTCCGTCATCGAAGGCGGCGAACCCAATGTGATCCCCAACGCCGAAGGCGCCCGGACCACTCCGTCCGTTGTTGCATTTTCCAAAACCGGCGAGCGCATGGTAGGCCAGGTGGCCAAGCGCCAGGCCGTCACCAACCCCGACCGCACCATCATCTCCATCAAGCGTGAGATGGGCTCCGATCACAAAGTCCATATCGACGGCAAGGATTATTCTCCCCAGGAGATTTCCGCTATGATCCTCCAGAAGCTGAAGGCCGACGCCGAAAGCTATCTGGGCTCCCCTGTGACCCAGGCGGTCATCACCGTACCGGCCTACTTCACCGACAGCCAGCGCCAGGCTACAAAGGACGCCGGCAAGATCGCCGGTCTGGAAGTGCTGCGTATCATCAACGAGCCCACCGCTGCGGCCCTGGCCTATGGCGTGGACAAGGAAACCGAGCAGAAGGTCATGGTGTATGACCTGGGCGGCGGCACCTTCGATGTGTCCATCCTGAACATCGGCGACGGCACCGTGGAAGTGCTGGCCACCGCCGGCAACAACCGTCTGGGCGGCGACGACTTCGACCAGCGGATCATCGACTGGATCGTCTCCGAGTTCAAGAAGGAGCAGGGCGTGGACCTGTCCGGCGACCGGATGGCTATGCAGCGCTTGAAGGAAGCTGCCGAAAAGGCCAAGATCGAGCTGAGCGGCATGCTCAATGCCAACATCAACCTGCCCTATATCACCGCCGATGCCACCGGCTCCAAGCATCTGGACATGACCCTGTCCCGGGCCAAGTTCAATGAGCTGACCGCCGATCTGGTGGAAGCCACCACGGGCCCCGTGAAGCAGGCCATGTCCGACGCCGGCCTGAGCGCCAATGATCTGGCTAAGGTGCTGCTGGTGGGCGGCTCCACCCGTATCCCCGCCGTGCAGGATGCCGTCAAGAGCATCACCGGCAAGGACCCCTTCAAGGGCATCAACCCCGATGAATGTGTGGCTATGGGCGCTGCCATCCAGGGCGGCGTGCTGGGCGGCGAGGTCAAGGACCTGCTGCTGCTGGATGTCACCCCCCTGTCCCTGGGCATCGAAACCCTGGGCGGCGTGTGCACCCGGATCATCGAGCGCAACACCACCATTCCTATCACAAAGAAGCAGGTCTTCTCCACCGCCGCCGACGGCCAGACCTCAGTTGAGGTCCATGTGCTCCAGGGCGAACGGGAGATGGCCGCAGACAATAAAACTCTGGGCCGGTTCCATCTGGACGGCATCCCTGCCGCTCCCCGGGGCGTGCCTCAGATCGAAGTGACCTTTGACATCGACGCCAACGGCATCGTCAATGTGTCCGCCAAGGATCTGGGCACCGGCAAGGAGCAGAAGATCACCATCACTTCTTCCACCAACCTGTCCAAGGAAGACATCGACAAGGCTGTGAAGGAAGCCGAGCAGTTTGCCGAGCAGGACAAGAAGCGTCACGAAGAGATCGACATCCGCAACAACGCGGAGAACCTGGTCTATTCCACCGAAAAGAGTCTGAAGGACCTGGGCGACAAGGTGACCGACGAAGAGAAGAAGCCCATCGAAGAGCAGATGGAAAAGGTGAAGGAAGCTCTGAAGGGCGAGAATGTGGAAACCATCAAGCAGGAGACCGAAGAGCTGACCAAGCGGTTCTATTCCATCGCCGAAAAGCTGTATAAGGACGCCGCTCCCCAGGAGGGCCAGCAGGCCGGGGCACAGTCTGATGCAAACAATGCCGACGGCAATGTGTATGACGCCGACTACAAAGTGGTTGACGAGGACGAAAACAACAAATAAGCAAGGGATGATAGCCTGTCGGGCGGCCGCAATGGCGGCCGCCTGACGGTGGTTTTGCCAAAGGAGAAAAAATTCTATGCCCGAAGAGAGAAGAGATCTCTACGAAGTGCTGGGCCTGCAGCGGGGCGCTTCGGAGGATGAGATCAAAAAAGCATACCGCAAGCTGGCAAAAAAATATCACCCGGATTTGAACCCCGGCGACAAGACCGCCGAGGAAAAGATGAAAGAAGTCAACGCCGCCTATGAGATCCTCTCCGACCCGGAGAAAAAGGCCCGGTACGACCAGTTCGGCCATGCCGGGGTAGACCCCTCCTATGGGGCCGGGGCCGGATATGGCGGCCAGTACACAGGGTTTGAAGATTTTGACCTGGGAAGCATTTTTGACAGCTTTTTCGGCGGCTCTCAGCAGGCCCGCCGCACCGGTCCCCGCCGTGGGGAAAACATCCAGGTCAGCCTGAATCTGAGCTTTGAGGAAGCGGCCTTCGGCTGCGAAAAGAAGATCACCTTGAACCGTGTGGAAAAGTGTCCTGACTGCAACGGCTCGGGAGCCAAGCCGGGCACTTCTGCCGAGACCTGCCCCGACTGCCACGGCACCGGCCAGGTCAAGACCACCCAGCGCACGGTGTTCGGCGTCTTTTCTTCCTCCAGCCCCTGTCCCCGCTGCCGGGGCACAGGCAAGATCATCAAGGAGCCCTGCGGCACCTGTCATGGGGCGGGTACTGTGCGGAAAAGCCGCACCCTCACCGTCAAGATCCCGGCGGGCATCGACCATGGCCAGACCATCTCCATGCGTGGGGAAGGGCATATGGGCCAGAACGGCGGCCCGGCGGGGGATGTATACATCACCGTCAGCGTCAAGCCCCATCCGCTGTTCAAGCGCCGTGGGCAGGATGTGATGATCGAAATGCCGGTGACCTTTGTCCAGGCCACTCTGGGCGCCGAGCTGATCGTGCCCACCATTGACGGCAAGATCTCTTACAATATGCCGGAAGGCACCCAGCCGGACACCATTTTCCGCTTGAAGGGGAAGGGCATTCCCAATGTGAATGGCCGGGGCCGGGGCGATCAGTTTGTCAAAGTGAAGATCGAGATCCCCCACAACCTGACCAGCGAGCAAAAGGACATTCTGCGCCGCTTCGACGACAGCGCCGAGGAGGCCCAATACAAGGAGAAAAAAGGCTTCTTCGAAAAAATGAAAGACCTGTTCAAATAACCGGGTAAACAAAGGGCCTGGGACGGAATCCGTCCCAGGCCCTTTTGTTGTTGCGTGGTTTATCAACATTACCATAAAATGGCTACTGTCTAATTCAGATTATCTACAGCATATTGTGCCTCTTCTGCGGTAAACTTCTCTCCATATTCCGAAACCAACTGATCATAAATCGCATCAGGGGACATACTCATCATATCTTGATAGTCCTTTGCTTTGGCCAAAGCATTAGCATTCCAGTCTGCAACAAGATTTTCCATTGCATATTGCGCCGCTTCTTCTGAAAACTTTTCACCATATTCTGATACCAGTTGATCATAAATTGCAGCCTTTGACATATGCATCATATCACTATACATCTCTGCTTTTTTTAAAGCTGATTTATATTCAGTAGGTATGCTATTCTCTTTTGGTGCATCATTTGAAGTCTCTTTTTCCGTTTTCTCAGATGTTTTGGATGATGTAGTATCAGAATCAGAAGAAGTCACCGGATTGCTCTTATCGTCGGAAAACTCTGTTTTCGGATTACTGCTTGCAGCCACACCAACTACTATAAATACTGCAACAACCCAGAACCACCATTTTTTGTATATCGGCTTTTTATTTTTTGCCCCGCATGACGGACATACCGTTGCTTTCTCTGGAAGTGGGTTGCCGCAATTTTTGCATACACTGATTTTGGACTTTTTCACCATTACTCTCTCCTTTTTAACAGTTATGACCGTTTTTCTAAAATTGTTTTCTTTTGTGCATCAAACTCATCTTGCGTCAATATGCCTTCGTCTAACAATTCCTTCAATTCCCGCAACAGCTCCACCACGCTCTTGGATGCAGCTGGATTTACAGTTTCCTGAATCCCCTGGGCCATTGTGTTTCCCAAAGCCACGCCAGCTCCCAGCCCTGCCAGACCCCCCTCCTGTTTGGACGCATCCCGCATTGCTCTTGCGGTCTGATACTGCATAAAGGATGCCATATCCTGCTTTGCCATACCAATTCCGGATTGCTCGTCGATCAGCTTTTCAACCTCATCGGGCAGGGAGATATTTTCAATGATAATATCACTGAACTGCACACCCATTGCAGCAGCTTGTGCATTTAGTCGCTGCTGAAGCTCACTGGACAGCTTTCGGTATTCCGTGGCCAGATCAAGCACAGACATCTCGCTTTCGCCTACTGCGACGGAGAAAGTCTCTGTGACCATGGATGAAAGATATTCCACAATATCATAGGTCATCACAATTCCCTTTGTCCCAAATATCTCCCGCATAAACGCCGCAACATCAGTAATTCGAAAAGCAAACTTTCCAAAGGAACGGATACGAACCATATTAAAGTCCTTATCACGCTTCATAATCGGATTCTTGGTTGCCCATTTATTATCAATAAATTGTCTGGTGCTCACAAAATACACATCGGCAATTACCGGGGAAACGAATAAGTGGGGGAATGCTTTCAGACTGGACAACACCGGAAAGTTATTTGTTGTCAGCGAATAGGTTCCGGGCGGCAGAATATCGGCAAGTTTTCCGCCTTTCAGAAAAACGACGCTCTGGCTTTCCCGCACGATTACCTTGGAACCCTGTTTCAATTCGTTGTTTCCGCTTTCACGCTGATATTTGGAAACAATCAGCTTATGGCTCTCGTCTACATATTCAATTACATCAAGGAATTGATCTTTTACTGCATCCAACAGTCCCATATGTTCACCACCTCTTACTGACGCAGCGGCAAATCAAACTGATCTTTAAACGATCCGGCCACAATCAAAATGATGTCAATGACCCATCCAATCCCAAACAAGCCGGCTGTAAACAGGTAGAGGATTCCGGTTCCAATCTTCCCCACATAAAACCTGTGTGCACCAACCCCTCCTAAAAAGATACAAAGCAACAGTGCAACCATCTTATTTTTGCTACTGACTCCCGGCACTACAACTGGATTGGAAACGGTTTGATTATTGATGATAATCTGCGGTTGACCAGCAGGCTGACCTGACGGAGGTGCTATTGTTGTAGAATTGGAGACACTTTCTTCTTTGTACCCACAATATCCACAACTGCTATTTTCCATTGGTGCTCCGCACACCGGACATTTTGCTGCCATGGTTGATTCCTCTCCCCATCTTAAAAATTGGAAAATACTCCCGTTGAGAATATAAATGCAGAATGGTGTAGTTTTTGGTAAACTATCCAAGCTAAAAAAATCGCTAGACTTTTAGGCATTTCCAATATATAATAGTTTTCGACAGGAAGAAAATCCCGTTTTGCAAAAAGGTACACCTTTTTGTAAAAAAATTTGTTCTTATTTGATCATTTTTTGCCCCTCTCCCAATATTCCGCCCGGTAGCGGAAGGTGGAGAGGGGCATTTTGCATATTTTGGCGGCCTGAGTGCCGGTGATCTCGCCCTTTTTCCATTTGCCGAGCACCTCTTCAAACCCCGGCGGCAGGGGAGTGGCCGGTCGGCCCAGATGCACACCCCGGGCCTTGGCTGCGGCGATGCCCTCGGCCTGTCGCTGGCGGATATTGACCCGCTCGTTTTCCGCCACAAAAGACAATATTTGCAGCACGATATCGCTTAAAAAAGTGCCCATCAGGTCCTTGCCCCAACGGGTGTCCAGAAGGGGCATATCCAGCACCACAATGTCCACCCCTTTCTCTTTGGTCAGGATGCGCCACTGCTCCAGAATGTCCCCATAGCTCCGCCCCAGACGATCGATGCTCTTCACATAGAGCAGATCGTCTTTTTTCAGCTGCCGCACCATCCTTTCATACTGGGGCCGGTGAAAATCCTTGCCCGACTGTTTGTCCACAAACAGGTTTTCCTCTTTGATTTGCAGCCCCTTCAGGGCCAGCACCTGCCGCTCCTCATTCTGCTCTTTGGTGCTGACCCGGATGTATCCATAAATGTTCCCCATCCTGTTTTTGCTCCTTTCCGCCTGCTGTTTTCACCATGATAAACGCAGCGGGAAGTTCTTGTCGTAAAAATACGCAAAACGGCAACAATCTGCCGGTTCCCCTTGACAAACCGGGCGGTTTATATTATGATAAGACCTGTTACCGATTTGTAATTAAAACACACTGATTTGTAATCTTCGGATTTTTACTATCATTTCTCACGAAAGGAGGCCTGCTTCTTGAAGATCAAGAACATGGGATCTCTCAAAAGCATGGTCCGCCGACAGCAAGTCAAATGCAAGACCCATCTGGAGCGTTTGTGCCGCATCGGCGCCAATCGCCCCGGCGCCCAAAGCGGCAAGGAACTGATCCGCACCCTGGCTGGCAAAACCGTTCAAGCGGCAGACAGCCTGTTCCATCTGGCCGGTATGGCCGGCGTCATGGTGGGGGAAGGGCTGCAGAAGACCTTCGGCCGCACCGCCTCTCACCTGGCGCAGCAGGGCCATAGCGTCCTGGGCCGCCTGGAAGAAGCCCGCACCCAATATCTCCTCTCCGCCCGGAAGGAAAAGCGCAGCCGTGTGCCGGCCTGTGCCTTCCTGGCTACCGCCACCATCATGCTCTTCTCCGCCACCTATTTCGGCATCGGCGTGGAAGTGTGGCTGGACGGTCAGTCCCTGGGCTTTGTGTCCAGCAAAGAGGATATGGAAAAAATCATCGACAAGGTGGAAGAACGGACCGGCGGCTATCTGGGCCACCCTTATACCCTTTCCGCCGATCTGACATATTCTCTGGGCTATATGCAGCCTGACCGGCTGCTGGACGAAACAGAGGCCGAAGAAGCTCTGTTTGCCCAGGTGGAAGAGGTCTCCACCCAGTATGTGCTGTCGGTGGACGGCCAGGTCATCGGCGTCAACCCCAGCAAAACCGCTCTGGAACTGCTGAAGCAGCGGATGCTCTCGGCCCAGGTTGGTCAGGACGAAAACGCTCAGGCGGAATTCGTTCAGGATGTGACCATTGAACAGATGACTGTTCCCACCAGCGCGGTGGATTCTATCGATGAAATCGAACTGGCGCTCTCTGGCGAAAAAAGCGGCACCAAGGTTTATGCGGTGCAGCAGGGAGACACCCTCAGCCAGATCGCCGAAAATTACGGCATGACCCTGGAGCAGGTGCAAGGGCTCAACCCCCACATCGACCCGGCCCGCATCCATGTGGGCGAGGAGATCACCCTCCAGAACAGCGAGCCTCTGCTGTCGGTGAAAAAGACCACCACAGTGGAATACACCCAGGAAATCGCCTATGAAAGCGAAGTCCAGTACAGCGAAGAGCTGTATGAAAACGAAAGCAAGATCGTCACCGAAGGCCAGAACGGCGTCGCTCAGGTGATGGCCAATGTGGTCAGCATCGACGGCGTGGAGCAGGAACGCACCATCCAGAACTGGGAGGTCGTTCAGCAGCCTCAGAACGAGGTGAAGGTGGTTGGCACCAAGGAGAAGCCCACCACATCCTCCAAGGGTTACTTCATCCAGCCTTTCCGCGGCATTCTCACCTCTCCCTATGGCTACCGCAGCCGTGGTTTCCACACTGGTGTGGACTGGGCCGGCACCAAGGGCAGCCCGGTGGTGGCCGCTGACGGCGGTACCGTGATCCAGGCCGGCTGGAACGGTGGCTATGGCTATTGTGTCATCATCGACCACGGCAATGGCCTCCAGACCCTCTACGCTCACAACAGCGCGCTGCTGGTGCGGGTAGGGGAGAAGGTAGCCCAGGGCCAGCAGATCGCCAAGCTGGGCTCTACCGGCAACAGCACAGGCCCCCATTGCCATTGGGAAGTGCGGGTCAACGGCTCTCCGGTGAACCCCATGCCCTATCTCTCCTAGCATCCTTTCTTGAAAAATCAAAACGGACGCCTTCCCGGCGTCCGTTTTTTGTCATTCCATGGAGGTTATACCGATGCAAACAGCACCAAACAAAGAAATCCTGCGGCAACAGATGGAGGAGCGCATCTGGCGCTTTCTCTTGTCTTTTCGGGAAGAACATCAGCTGCCGCCCCTTTGGCGGCGGCCCCTCATCGGCTTTGCCTCAACAGACCACCCTGGCTTTCTCCGGCTGCGCCGGGCCGTGCTGCCGGACCATGCTTTGCCCCAGGAGATCCTTCCCGGCTGCCGCACAGCTGTGGTGTGTTTTCTTCCCTTTTCCCTGGAGGTAATAAAGAGCAACCGGGAAGGACGCTATGCCTCCCCTCTGTGGGTGATGGCCTACCAGCGCTCGGCTCAGGCCCTGGCCCCTGTGGGCCAACTGATTCAGGCCATCGCTGAAGAGGAGGGCTTCCGGGCCGTCATTCCCACTGACACCGGCTACGCCGCCCCCGGCCTTTACAAAAGCCGCTGGTCCCACCGGCATATCGCCTTCCTGGCCGGCCTGGGCACCTTTGGAAAGCACAACCTGCTCATCACCTCCAAAGGCTGCTGCGGCTACTATACCTCGCTAGTGACCACCCTGCCCCTGGCTGGAGACCCCATCCCTGCAAAGCCCGCCTGCCTTTTTTACCAGGGAAAAGACTGTGGCCTATGCATCAAACAATGCGTGGGCGGCGCTTTGACAAAGGAAGGCTTCTGCCGGGAAAAGTGCTATGCCCTGTGCATGGAAAACCAGCCGATACAGCAAAAACGAGGTCTGGCCCTTCCCGCCGATGCCTGTGGCAAATGCGCCGTTTGTCTGCCTTGCTCCTTTGCTTCTCCCCATGCGGAGACATAGCAGGAAGGCCGCCGAGAAGTTCTCGGCGGCCTTTTTATGGGAGGTTTCTGGTTTTTGGTTTTGCTTACTTCACATCGGCCCAGGAAGTGATCTCACCGGTGTAGATACCCTTGATGGAATCGGTGGAAATGTCATCCAGGCTGTTGTCCTTGTTCACCACGATGGCGATGCCGTCCATGGCGATCTGAGCGGCTGTCAGTTCAGACAGCTCGCTGTCCTTCAGTTCACGGGAAGCCATGCCGATGTCGCAGGTTCCTTCAATGGCACCAGACATACCGGCGCTGGAGTCGCTCTGCTGGATCTCAATGGTGGCATTGGGGTTGACCTTCTCATAGGCCTCCTGGAGCTTCTCCATGATGGGAGTGACGGAGGAGGAACCGGCTACCACGATCTTGCCTTCGGGCTGAGTGCCTTCGAAAGCGGGAGCGGCATCATCCACGGGGATGTAACCGTCGGCCACCACTTCCTGGCCTTCCTTGCTCATGGTGAAGTTGATGAAGTCCTGGGCCACCGGGCTGGGATCGCCCTTTGTAGCGATGTTAAAGGGACGGGCCACTTTATAAGAACCATTCTTCACATTCTCTGCGCTGGCTTCGGCGCCGTCCACCTTCAGGGCCTTGACAGTGTCATTGAGAGAACCCAGGGAGATATAGCCGATGGCACCCGGATTGCCGCTGACCTGAGTCATCACAGCTTCGGTCTGGTTGGCTACCACAGCCTCTTCGGTGGTCTTGTCTTCGCCGTCCTCTTCCACACCGGTCAGCTCCACAAAGGCGCTGCGGGTGCCGGAACCATCCTCACGGGTGACTACGGTGATGGCATCATCGCCGCCGTCGTCGCTATTGCCGGCCACATTGCCGTCCTGAGCGCAGCCAGACAGCAGGGAAGCGGTCATCAGACCAGCCAGAATCAAAGAAAGTTTCTGTTTTGTGTTCATTTCAGTTTCACCTTTCGTTCTGTAAAATTCATTCCGTCTTTTCGTTACGGCCATATAGTAAAACAAGTTTGTAAAGTCGTAAGCCGCTGGAAGTAAAATGAAAGTAAAATGGTCTCTTGCACTGTAAAATCTCCTATGATAAGATTCTCAAAAAGGAGGAACATCTGATGAAAGCCATGAAATGGATCATTCCCGGCCTTTTTCTGGTGCTGGGAATATTGGGTCTTTGCTTTTTCCTGGACGCCCAGCGTGTCCCGCCCCCAGCTCCCCCTGCAATCGAGAAAGAGGAACAGAACGAAGAGGCCCAGAAGGATGAAAGCGAAAGGCAGGACACATCCTCACCAGAGCCTCCTTTGTCCCTGGCCCGGCAGCGGCTTTCGAAAATGACCCTGGAAGAAAAGCTGGGGCAGGTCTTTTTGGTCCGATGCCCTTTGGCCGAAGAGCGGCCGGAAATAGAAGCCCTGGCCCCCGGCGGCGTGCTGCTCTTTGGCCGGGACTTTGAAGGGAAGGACGCCGCTCAGGTCAAGGCAGACACCGAAAGCTGGCAACAAAATGCCAAAATACCCATCCTTTTCGCCGTGGATGAAGAGGGGGGCACCGTGTGCCGCGTCAGTGGAAACCCAAGGCTTCGGGCGGAGAAATTTCTCTCTCCCCGGCAGGCCTATAACCAAGGCGGCTGGGAAACAGTAGAGCAGGACACCCGGGAGAAAAGCGCCCTTCTCAACGCTTTGGGCATCCGGCTCAACCTGGCTCCGGTGGCTGACCTCTCCGACGATCCCCAGGACTTCATCTATTCCCGCAGCTTCGGAGGGGATGCAGGGCAGGTCGCTCAGTTTGTCCGGCAGGTGGTGGGCTGGGCCAGGCAGGAAGGGGTGGCCTCGGCTCTGAAGCATTTTCCCGGCTACGGCAGCAATATGGACACCCACACCGGCCTCAGCTGGGACAGCCGCACCCTGGAAGAGCTGGAAAGTCGGGACTTGATCCCCTTCCAGGCCGGCATCCAGATGGGGGCCGCCTGCGTGCTGGTCAGTCACAATGTGGTGAATGGGCTGGAAAGCGGTGTCCCAGCCTCCCTTTCTCCCCAGGCCTACCGGTATCTCCGGGAGGAAATGGGTTTTTCCGGCGTGGCCATCACCGACGATCTGGTGATGGGAGCCATCCGGGACTACTGCGGCGGGGAAAGCGCCGCCCCTCAGGCCCTGATGGCCGGAGCCGACCTGCTCATCGTCTCCGACCTGCCCACGGACTATGCCGCCCTGCGTCAGGCGGTGGAAGAAGGTCGGGTCTCCATGGCACGGCTGGACGAGGCAGTTTTGCGGGTGCTGGAACTGAAAGAGAAGCTGGGGCTTTTGTCATAACCATTGTTCCCTTTTCTGTGGTTTTCTATGCCTCCCTGAAAAAGAGATGGGCCGGACTGCTCTTTTATGGTATACTATTTTATATTTTACAGCCATTTTCCCCTCCCCCTGTGGAGAGGAGGAAAATACGGCCCATATCCCCACCCCGGAAAGGCGGAACAAAATGAAAAAACAAATCCTGGCGGCCCTGACTCTGCTTCTTCTTTTGCTCAGCGCCTGCCATCGGGAGGACCTGCAAAAGCAGACCGAGCCCTCTCCCAAAGAAACCCAGCAGTCGGAAGATATTCCCCAGCCGGAAGACAACGGCATCACCGTCACAGAGGATGTGTCCTCCGGGGAAGAAAAGGCCCAGGACGGCACTTTGCTCTTGCGCTATTCTCTTTCCTCTCCCCAGGTTCTCTATCAGGGGGAGCCCATGATGAACATTGGCAGTTACTACGATAATAATAAGGAAAAATCCCTGCTCTCCATCACAGAGGAGCTTTTGCCCATGGCCCGCCAGCGGCAGCAGGACGGGGATTTCCTGGGGAACTTCCAGTGGGATGAAGAATTTGCCATTATGCGCAGCAAAGGCAATTATCTCTCCATCCGCCGGGACCGGAGCCAATACACCGGCGGCGTCCATGGCTCCCTTCAGATCATGGGGGACAACTGGCTTTTCCGAGCGGGGGACTATTACCTGCTCTCTCTGACGGACATTCTCCCCGGTGCGGAGGATCCCCGGGCTTTGGTGATGGAACAGGCTTTGGAGCAGGCCAAGCAGCAGGAAGAAGCCCAGCCGGGCCTGTTTTACGAAAACTACCAGGAAACCATGGGGGATGTGTGGCAGGAGGACTGGTACCTGACCGAAGAAAGCCTGGTGGTGGTCTTTCAGGAATACGCCCTGGGGCCCTATACCTCAGGCCCCATGCTTTTTGAGATCCCCTTCACAGAGCTGGGGGACAATCTGACGGAGGAACTGCGGCCATGAGTTTGGAAAAAAACAGCATACACGAAGGAATCATCACCGGCTATGAAAGTGGCGGTATGGGAGTATGCCGCCTAGACGGCCAGGTGGTGTTTGTGGAGCGAGGCGTGCGGGGAGACCGGTGCCGTCTGCGCATCGTCAAGGCCCTGAAAAACAAAGCCTATGCCCGCATCGAAGAATTGCTGGAACCTTCTCCCCACCGGCAGGAGCCATGCTGTCCCGCCTTTCCCAAATGCGGCGGCTGCGACTTCTGGCACATGCAATACGAAGAAGAACTGTTCGCCAAGCGCCAGCGGGTGCAGGATGCCCTGGAGCGGCTGGGCGGCCAGAGTGTCCCGGAGCTGGAGATCGTGGGAGGAGAAAACTTCCACTACCGAAACAAGGCCATGTACCCCTGCGCCACAGAAGAGGGGAGACCGGTGGCCGGCTTTTACCGGCGGCGCAGCCATCAGGTGATCCCCCAGGAAAACTGCGCCATCCAGTCCCCTCTGGCCGATCAGCTGAAAGAAGGGGTTCTCCGGTGGGCGGAAACCTGCGGCGTTTCCATCTATGAGGAAGAAACCGGCCGGGGCCTTCTGCGCCATATCTATGTGCGCACCGGAAAACAGGGCGCTTTGCTCACTCTGGTGGTCACCTCCTGGAAGGTGCCCCAGCCGGAAAAGCTCATCGCCCTTTGCCGGGAAAGCTGCCCCTCTCTGGTGGGCATCGTGCTGAACAAAAACACCCGGCAGACCAACCGGGTGCTGGGGGAGGAGTGCCGCACTCTTTGGGGCGAAGGACGGCTGCAAGACAGCCTGTGCGGCGTGGAATTTTCCCTGTCCCCTCTGTCTTTTTACCAGGTCAACCAGCCCCAGGCCCAGCGGCTTTATGAGCAGGCGGTGGAATATGCCGCCTTTTCCCCCGAGGACACGCTGCTGGACCTATATTGCGGCACGGGCACCATCACCCTGGTGATGGCCCGGCACTGCCGGGAGGCGGTGGGGGTGGAGATCGTGCCCCAGGCCGTGGAAGACGCCCGGGAAAATGCCAGGCAAAACGGCATTACCAACACCCGCTTCCTGTGCGCCGATGCAGGACAAGCCGCCCAGCAGCTTCTGGAAGAGGGGTTCCGCCCCACGGTGATGGTGGTAGACCCGCCCCGGAAGGGCCTGGACGAAAAGGCTCGGGAGATTTTGCTGCGCATGAATCCCCGCCGGGTGGTCTATGTCTCCTGCGATCCGGCCACCATGGCCCGGGATATCCGCCAGCTGACAGAGGGAGGCTACCGCCTGGAAAAGGTCCGGGCCTTTGATCTGTTCCCCCGCACCGCCAATGTGGAGACGGTGGTTCTTTTGTCCAGAAAAGCTCCGGATGATACGATAGAGGTCGACCTGGACTTGGATGAACTGGATATTACCTCTGCCGAGTCGAAGGCGACCTATCAGGAAATCAAGGATTATGTGCTGAAAGAATTTGGCTTAAAGGTTTCAACTTTATATATTTCTCAGGTCAAACGGAAGTACGGCATCGAAGTCGGGGAGCATTACAATATCTCTCAAAAAGAAAACCAGAAAGTACCGCAATGTCCGAAAGAAAAGGAAGATGCTATCCGGGCTGCTCTTGAACATTTTGCAATGATCTAAAAGTCATTGTTGATTTCAAGGAGGAATAGCATATGAAGTCACTATTCGAGGAACTGGGCGGAACCTACACATTGGGTGCAGACGGAATGTATTATCCCAATCTTTCTCTGCCCGAAGAAGAACCGCACTACGGCAAATACGGCAGAATGTGTCTGCATTATCCGAAGGAGAATCGCAAGGTGCTGTATAACACTCTTGTGCTGGAGGGAAAGCTGGTAGCGCATCTGAACGAGATTGATGATACCGCACACCGGAGAATGGAGCGGCAAATGCAAGAGCGTCAGGGCATAAATGAAGAATTGAAGGCTCGTGACCAGATGGCATGGGTCGGCGCTATGAATAACATCCGTAATGCTGCGGAAGAAATTGCGTTGAGTGAATTGATTTACTGCTGATAAAAACTCCCCGGCTGTTGCACTGTTTTATGGATCAACAGCCGGGGATTCATCATTTCTGTTCTTTCTAATCCATACTACTTATTGCTTCGAGGATATCGCTTAACATTGCAATTGTAAGACGAAATTTGTCAAGGAGGTCTCTGCAAAAAATCACTATTTCTATAAATTCATACGATAAAAGTTAAGGTGGCGCTTGCTCTAGGCATAGATTTTGAGCAAAAAGTGCCACCTTTAACTTTTGTGTCACTAAAAAGTGACAGTAACCCATTGGAAAAAGTCGAAAATTGTACTATAATAGTTACATATAATTATGTGGAGGGGTGCCGTGATGAAAGAAAATTGCCAAAAAATCAAGCTGTTAAAGCTGATGGAACTATTACAGCAAGAAACAGATGAACTTCACCCTCTCTCTACCAACGAAATATGCAGTCGTCTGATCGCTATGGGAATTTCCTGTGAAAGACGAACATTAGCAAAAGATATTTCGCTTCTGAATGAGCAGGGCTTTGAAGTTATGTGTTGCAGGGTTGGCAAAGAAAAAGGATACTATATTGAAGATCGCAGCTTTTCCGTGCCAGAAATAAAAATTCTGATTGATGCTGTTCAAGCAGCCAATTTCATTACTGAAAAAAAGAGTTCAGAATTGATTGATAAAATATCTGCGTTAGGTGGAAGTCACCAAGCAGATATTCTCAAAAGCAACCTTGTTCACTTCAATACACGCAAACATAGCAACGAAACCATTTATTACAGTGTTGGCTATTTAGAGAATGCGATCCGGCAAAAAAATAAAGTGCTGTTCCGTTATTTTGATTTGGATGAGCATGGGAAAAAAGCCTATCGTCGAGATGGACATCGATATGTTGTAGAGCCAGTAGCCCTGGTTTTCCATGAGGATAACTATTATGTCGTGGTTTATAGTGCAAAGCACGACAATACAGCAAATTACAGAATTGACCGTATGGATAGCGTCGAAATCATAGATGAACCGGTGTCTCAGAAAGCATTAGCATTGAGAGATGAAGTTGCTGGGTATACAGAACGAGTTTTCAAAATGTATGGTGGACAGCCTGTCGATCTTGTTGTTGAATTTGATGATAATCTAATAGGTGCTGTATATGACAAATTTGGTGAAGGAACTAAAATGATCCGTACCAA
The DNA here is from genome assembly GCF_018917925.1 of Intestinimonas sp. MSJ-38. Taxonomy (NCBI): domain Bacteria; kingdom Bacillati; phylum Bacillota; class Clostridia; order Eubacteriales; genus Intestinimonas; species Intestinimonas sp. MSJ-38. The sequence goes on from NZ_JAHLPO010000001.1 coordinate 225,837, forward strand.
CGAGCATAAATGCGTTGCAACCGTAAAAGTTCAAATTAGCCCAACATTTTGGGGCTGGTTGTTCCAATTTGGAAAACAAATGAGGATATTGTCCCCAATAAATTTGATTGATGAATACACAACACTGGTAAGTGAACTAATGGAAAACAGAGTAAATAGTATAAAATAATATCCTCGTGTTATAGCAGTTCATCGTAAAACAATACAACAACGGAAGTTCCGTTCAGAACATTACGGAGGAGAAAACAAATCACATGGCAAAGATAAAGATAATTAGCAATCCGTACCAAAAGGTAACGGTATTTCAAAGTTTTGACGAAGCAACGGCACAATGGGTTGATATTAACCGGGAGCAAAACGCAGACAGCCAGCTTCTGCGTGAGGAATTGTGCGTTGGTTTCTTCCCGTTTAAGGCAAAGCAAATTGTGGATGTAATCGTCCATGAGTACAGCGCTGGCTCTGAGAAAATTGAGATTGTTTTTGAGGGAACCGATGACGAATATTTGGAGCTGGATTCCATTTGCAGTCAAGATGACTACCCAGACAGAATTAACTTATATAAGTCCGGACGGTATCTGGAGAACGCAAGAGATATTCTGCCGGATGTAATCGATGTGTTCAAAGAATTAAGTCCTCTGGTTGCTGAGAGCGTATCGGACAAGGCAAAGATCAAGCGTGAGTTGGAGAAGTTCTCTGACGCATCGAACGATGTTATCCCGATCTGCGTTATCGGTAATTATAGCTCCGGCAAGTCCACATTTATCAATGCTCTTATCGGATACGAATTGCTGCCGAGCAGTGACGAACCTACAACTGCCAAAATCTACAAGGTTTCACAGTCAAAGCATCCGGACAGAGCAACGATTAAGTTTGAGTATGGATACAAGAGCGTCCGCATCCGCTTCAGCGCCGATTCCTATAAGTTTCTAACTGATCCGGAGGATAACCCTCTGGTTGTGAAGTTGAAGAAATTGCTGGATGAGATTGCCGGTGAATCCATTCCCTCCAAGCTGAATAAGGTATTGGATGTAATCAATGGTTTTGCCAATCGAGAGAAGAACGAATCTATTTCTGATCTGATCGAGATTGAAGCTCCGTTTGATGACGATGGGCTTTGGGGAAAGATGTGGAATAACTTCGTGATCTTTGATACGCCCGGTTCCAACTCTGCTTCCAATGTGAAGCACTACGAAGTCTTGAAAAAGGCAATGGAGGATTTGTCAAACGGCCTGCCAATCTTTGTGTCTGAGTATGATTCATTGGATAGTACCGACAACGATAAGCTCTATCAGGACATTAACAATATGGCAGAGCTGGACAACAGATTCACCATGATAATCGTGAACAAGGCAGATGCTGCATCGCTCAAAAAGACCGGCCTGACAGAAGATGATCGTGATCGTATTCTGAGCTTGGCTATTCCTCGAAAGCTCTACTCCGGTGGTATCTATTTCGTTTCTTCCATTATGGGACTTGGCTCCAAAAATGATGAGGACTTCATCGGAGATCACAATGCGGAGATTTTCGAGGATCAGAGAAACAAGTACATTGATCCTAAGTCCAGATTCTATAAGCAGCTGTATCGCTACAATATTTTGCCCGAACAGATCAAGCGGAAATACGACGCCCTTTCGGAGCGACACAAAAATTTGCTGTATGCAAACAGCGGTTTGTATAGTGTCGAGCAGGCAATCGAAACTTTTGCGAGTGTCTATTCCCACTACAATAAGTGCCAGCAGTCCAGACTGTTCCTGAGCAAAGTGATCCAGATTACTTCTGATGAAATCACGGAAGCCAAGCGCAAAAAGGAAGCCTACAAGGATCGTATCCACACTAATCTGGAAAAGGAAAAGAAAGCACTTATTGAACGCTTGGAAGCTCAGAGTGAGGAATCCGAAGCTGAGTATCAGCAGGATTATGCCGCAGCTATGCGTGAGTATGTCACGCAGGCGACTACAACATATACCTCCGCAGAACTGACAGAGATGGAATCAGCTTACCGTCAGGCAAAGGCCGAGGAAAAGGATGTCGAGGGACGGCGTGAGGATGTGCGTGAATCTGCGAAGTCCTTTATGGATAATCTCGGAAAGAATTTCGGCGCAGCTTTCAGAGAACACAACCTCTCTGCCCTTAGAAAGATCGGTGCGGACTTCTCCGATGGTGTGAAAGATATTGTTGACAATATCGGGGAGCTGAGCGAAACCAAGAAGGATGCAGAGCAGGCATCTTCCGATGCGCTTATCTCCACGGTTCGTGATATGTTCACAGCCAGAATTGGGGAAGCGCGGCAGCTCCTTGAAGTTCAGTCCAGAGCATATTGGGCGGCTAAGACTGAACAGCTCAAGCTGCTGCTATCTCAGATCGTGACTAACTCCAGCGCACTGACCGACAAGAAGCGTACTGAACTATCTGGCATCATTCTGGAATATCAGGAACTGGCTTTCGACACAAGGGCTGAAGCTATCTTTGATAAAACAGCGTTCCTGCACAGATTCTTTGGCGATGCTAACCGTCTGAATATCGACAAACTGACTCGCAAGTATAACAGCGAGATGGAGCAGCAGGTTCTTGAGATCTACGCATCTTTTGAAACCAGCCACGCTAACAGTTTCGATGCTTGGATGCGTAGTCTGATGGCAACGGTTATTGAAAACATTGTCGAATTTAGTCCCCAGCTCCATGAGCAGGCGGAGATTATTCGTGAAGAAACAGCACGAATCGCCGATCTTGAATCTCGCATGATTAAGCTCAACGATTACACCGAACAAATTAGAAGAATGATGGATTGGAAAGAAGCCTAAGTCCTTTCCAGAATACTTTTAGATTGGAGGTCAAACATGGGTATCAAAGGTTTAATTGCAAAAGCCGGAGGTAAAGCCACTGACGGGGTTTCAAAGCTATCTTCTCTTAGCCCCGAACAGCTTCAAAAAGTGCAAAGCCAGCGGGACGAGTATCTTTCTCAGATGCCTAATCCCAATGACAGCACAGCGGAAGAACTGACTAAGCGACTGCTTGCTGCCAGTAGTGTTGAGATCTACAAAGCATATCTCGCCCAGCTAAAGGAACTCTATGTTCCGATTGAAAGAAAAGGCCAATATGGCACGGATTTTGATACTGCCCATAATATCCGTTTCTTCAATATCACCAAATGGGTTGTAGATAAGAGCGAGAACAGCTTGGAAAAGCTCGTTAATGTGTATGAAGTGCTTTCCAATGAGGACTGTAATATCTCCTTGGTATTTCACAGAACCTGTGAAAAGACCAATGTTTATCTCGCTGTAACCAACACCAAAAATGCAAACAATAATGTTGCATCCGAGAATTTCAAAATCAGATTGGGCGATGCAATCAAAGGAAACTTCCCAGGCTCTGAATGGGCAAAAGGAACAGGCACTGGCGTACTGCCTTGTATGCAAAATGACATCCCGTATTCCGTTGCGATTGCTTCCAATATTCCTACGGAAAAGTCTGAGAAGTTCATCAGCCAGACAATCGAAAAACTGCTGGATGGCATTGTTCCGGATAAGCGTAGCAAGGAATATATCATTATCTTGCTGGCAACTCCGATCCGTGACATCGAATACAGAAAGCTCAGTCTGGCAGAAATGTATTCCGGACTTGCTCCCTATGCGTCTTGGACTACAACCTTTACCTATAATGAGCAGAACTCCACCGGTTCGTCTGCTACGGTAGGCGTGAATATTGGTGCAAGTGCGGGTATCCAGAACGGGCAAAATCAAGCGAATACTACGACAAGCGGGACAACCGATTCTAATAGTAATACCGTGACAGATTCGACCAGCGATGCTACAACTGAATCTACGGGAGAAACCATGACAGATTCCACCGGGCAGTCTGTAACAGATTCCACCGGAAGTTCTACCACAAGTACAACAGGAAGTTCTGAATCAACAAGTGCTACACATACCGAGGGGACAAGCACATCTAAGACTGATACAACAGGCAGTTCAGATTCAACTGGCGGAACAGCAGGTGCAAACTTCGGCGTTGAAGCAACAGCAAACTACGAACATTCCTGGAACAGAAGCACCGCATCTGGAACTGGCACCAATTTGTCCGATGCATCAACCACAGGAAAAACTGAAAGTATTTCTGAAAGTATAGCAACCTCAACAGGTAAAGCCATTGCAACCTCTACCGGACAGGCTATAGCCAAAGCTACCGGTACAGCGGTGACTTCTACTGTGGGCAAAGCAGTGGCAAACACGCTGGGGCGAGCTGTGACCAATTCCGTTTCGAGAACTGCAGGCGCATTTAAGAGCGTGAACTTTGGAGCAAACTTCGGAGCAAGTTTTGCCAGGGCATCCAATGTAACTGCGACCATTGGAAAGAGCGAGGGCATCAATCAGACCTTCACTAACTATAACATCAAGCACGCATTGGAAATCCTTGAAGCTCAAATGAAGCGTCTGGAACTGAGTACTGCTCTTGGTATGTGGGACTTTGCTGCTTACGTGATGAGCGAAGATCAGAATGTGGCAAATAATGTTGCTCATTCCTATTTGGCGCTGACACAGGGCGAAGAATCCTATATGTCCCAGGCTGCTATCAACCTCTGGCGTGGTGATATGGGCGAATCCAGCGGTGATGCAAAGGAAATCTGTAATTACCTACGGGAGCTGCGGCATCCGATCTTTGGCCTGAATCCTGCAATTACAAGCGAGAACCCGGCTTACAATGTATATCCGTCTGTTGTGACTGCCACAACGAACCTTTCAGGAAAGGAATTGGCATACTCCCTGAACTTCCCGAAAAAGTCCATTTCCGGCCTGCCGGTTATTGAGTGTGCTGAGTTTGGACGCAATGTTGTTTCCTATGATTTAGCACCTGAACAGCAGGCCCAGATTGAACTCGGATGCGTATTCCACATGAACCATGAGGAAAATGCGAAGGTTCACCTTTCCAAAGAATCCCTGGCATCTCACGCCTTCATTACTGGTAGCACTGGCTCCGGTAAGAGTAACACGGTGTACCAGTTACTTAATGAAGCTAAGGAGCAGGACGTTCGGTTTATGGTAGTTGAACCTGCAAAGGGAGAGTACAAGCATATATTTGGTTCTGATCCGGACGTTGCTGTGTTCGGAACCAATCCGGCGATTGTTCCTATGCTGCGAATTAACCCATTCAGCTTCCCAAAGGATATTCATGTTCTGGAACATCTGGATCGGTTAATTGAGATTTTCAATGTGTGCTGGCCTATGTATGCTGCTATGCCTGCGGTATTGAAAAATGCCGTAGAGAAATCTTATGCAGACTGTGGCTGGAACCTTGTTAGATCCACAAACAGATATGGAGAGGATATATACCCATCCTTTGCGGATGTGGCATGTAATATCAAAGAGATCATCGATACAAGCGAATATGACAGCGACAATAAGGGTGCTTATAAGGGTTCCTTGCTGACCCGCCTTCAGTCTTTGACAAATGGTATCAATGGAATGATCTTCACTTGTGATGAGATCGCAGCTGCTGACTTGTTCGATAAGAATGTAATTGTCGATCTCAGTCGTGTGGGATCTTCGGAAACCAAGTCCTTGATTATGGGTATGCTTGTCCTGAAGCTCCAGGAACACCGCATGGCTACGGCCACCGGTATGAACGAAAAGCTGAAGCATATTACAGTTTTGGAAGAAGCACATAATTTGCTGAAGCGTACACCTACTGAGCAGGCTTCCGAGAGTGCAAATCTCCTTGGCAAGAGCGTTGAGATGTTGGCAAACGCTATCGCTGAAATGAGAACATACGGTGAAGGCTTTGTTATTGCAGACCAAGCGCCCGGCCTACTTGATATGTCGGTGATCCGAAACACTAACACTAAAATCATTATGCGCTTGCCTGATCGTACTGACCGTGAATTGGTTGGACGAGCTGCGAATCTGAATGACGATCAGATCACCGAACTGGCAAAGCTGCCTTGCGGTGTGGCTGCAATATATCAAAATGAATGGGTACAGCCTGTGCTCTGCAAGGTTAAGAAATATGAAGGCCAGCAAGTCAGATATACCTACACTCCAAGGGAAAATGATGAACATTTGGATGTAGATGCCAGCATTGTTTCAGAATCCCTGCTGGACTGCATAATGAACAAGGAACTGCTTCGCAAGGGAAATCGAAGCGGTATGCTCAGACTGAAACGAATGGTCTTTCGTTCCAAGCTGGACACATCCATCAAAAAGGACTTCATGGAATATCTGTCCTCGGATGATGATAATGCTATCGAAGCCCTGCGGCAACTGGTATATAATTTCCTGTCTGCTGAAGAAGCAATCCGGGAAGCTGCGAACTGTAATGAAATTACGGATTGGGTACATTCTGTGGTCGATGGTTTGAATCCTTCCATTAAGGATTTCTCCAAGAAGCAGATTGATCTTGCTCTTGCACTCATCCTGCATGAACAGGTGATCCGTGATGTGGCATATAATGATATTCTGATTCGTTTTGCTGAAGTCTACAAAGCAGAAGGAGGTGTTTTCTGATGTCAGAGTTTCATAGAAAACCTGAAGTAACTGATATTCCCAAATCGGAAGTGTCTGCTTTCAAGGAAATCAAGCCTGAAACAGATACGACGGTTTCAGAAGCAAAATCCTTCGTGGACAGCCTTTTCAAAGAAAAGTCAGAGGTTTCGGACGGCTACTACAATTCCTTTAAAACCAGAAGCCGTATTATCCCTGTTGATGGTGTTCGTGGTCGTTGGGAAGGTGAGCGTGGCAAATCCAAATACATTCCGTCAGATGAAACGGAAGAAGGAAAGGCTGCACAAGATAAGCTGTCTGAAAAGGGCATGGACGGTGTTGAGTTCAGATACGCCGAACCTGACTTCTCTGAGTGTGCTGAAGCTACCGTTGAAATTGATGATATGACCGAAAATCGTGGGGATTACTATGACGAGGACGGTAATCTGAAGCAAGGTAATTTCTCACAAGCAGATGAGAAGTGTGCTGAACAATGGAACTCCGTTGAGAAAGATGGTAAGTCAGATTGGACAGCAGCAGATGTTCGTGATTGGCGGCGAGATAATGAATGTTCCTGGCATGAACGCTGTGATACCCGCACAATGGATTTGGTATCAAGAGATATTCATGGATATTTCGGACATTATGGCGGATGTGCAGAGTGTAAGGTACATGATGCATCCAATGTAGACGGAGGTGGATTTGATGAGTAAGTGTAAAATCACAATTTGGGACAGAGCGTTTGATCTCTCTGTGGTATATGAGTGCTACGCTGGCGAGGAAGTTCTGGAAAGCCAGAGAGAAGCGTTCGCTATGCTGGAAGATAATGAAAAAGAAGTTTCGGATTCTTTGGCTGCTGTCAAGAAGTATGTGCAAAAGACCGGAGCCGATCAGCTTAAAGATGACGGCATCGAGAATATTTTCAAGTATGTCATGCCAAAAAGTATTTTTGTGCCGCACACCAAGAAACACCGCGTCGCAGCAATTATGTGTAATTATAAGTTCGATATGGAGCATGGCATTGCGGTTGTATTTGAGAGCGGCAAATTGAAAAAGGTAGGCACACAGGATATTGTCCTGTAATTGGGAACTGAGCAGGAAAGGAGTTATTGCATGATTCGGTTTCACGATACAGCGGAGAAAAAGGATGATTCGGAACTCCTTTCCCCCTCTGCTTTTCAAGATATTAAACCATCTGGAACAATGTCCAGCGAGGAAGCAATATCATTTCTGGACGGTTTGTTCTCGGTCGAGCTGGAGAGCCAGGACACATACTCCATAGATGAGGAAAGTCTGCTGGCAGAAATATTCGGACGATTTGAGGACGAATTTGACTTTGATTTTGAACTGGATGATGAAATTCAGATAATCTTGGATCGCTTTGGCACAGCACAATGGGAGCGATTGACTGATAGCGAAAAAATCAAGGCTATAAAGGAACTGTCGGCTGTTATAGGCAGGAAGCTGGGAATCGAAGAGAATCCAGAAATACAGTTTTATAACGGTCGGGATGGTTCGTGCGGTGCATATATCCCCGGCGAGAATAAGGTTGAAATCAACCGTAACATTATGAATGATCCCCGAGAAATTGTTGATACAGTGGCACACGAAATGCGTCATGCTTATCAGCATCAGAGAGCCGGCCTGCAAGAAACATGGCAGGATATGCTCTACAAGATCAATTTTGAAAACTACATTTCTCCCATTCCGCTGGCTGACGGGAAGTATCTGTTTTTCACCGATTATCAGGATCAGCTTGTGGAAGCGGAAGCCAGAGCCTTTGCCAATATTTTTACCGATAAGGAGGTCGCATGATGAGCAAGGTTATTGAAAACTATTATAAGCAGGCTAATGTAATGCCCCTCCTGCTGAAACAGAAAATGAACAAACTCCAGCGTAATGCAGATATTATGAGCGAGTTTGAGTATTGGATAGAGCATAAGCAGTATATGCGTAATGGAGTTTCTGTTGAAGGATATACTGCACAATCCCTTGCGAAACTGTCGGCTTACACAGACGGAGAAATGGCATTTATGCTTCTAATTGAGCTTAGAGAAACACCGGATAGAGCGTTGCACCGAATCAAAAACGGATTTAAGATCAAATAAACAAGGAGCGTACTATGTCGGAAGAGAGGAAAGATAAAGGCTGGGAATACCTTCAGAATGATGGTGAGGAAGGCTCGTTTTATGAAGATGACGGAAGTTGGGGTTCTCAGAACGCTGATGGAAGCGGTTCGTATTATGGAGCTGATGGAAGTTGGGGAACTAAAAACGCTGACGGAAGCATTTCATATTACGGCAAAGATGGCACATGGGGTTACAAAAATGCCGATGGCAGTGGCGCATATTATAGCGGTTCTGGATCTGATAACAGCTATTATGACGCTGATGAATCCGAAGATGACGAATCAAGTGATTCTGATGAATCCAGTTCCGGAGAGCTGTCGGATGCTTTAGCTGGACTTCTTACTGTGGCTCTTGGAGCTGGCATTGCGGCTCATTCCAGAAAGAGGCAACAGGAAAGAGAAGAAGAAACCCGGCGGCAGGCAGAAGCAGAGAGATTACATCTTGAAAAAGAGAGAGAACGTAAGGCAAGGAATGAATTGCGAAAGAAAAGAGCGAAGGCATTTTTCTTTAAGGGTAAAAAGATAACTGTACCATGCGATTATGAAGATCTGATTGGCAGAAATGCGTCTTATGTTGCTAACATTTTTTCTGAGAGCGCTTTCACTGACATTAAAACAATCCTCGTTAAAGACATATACAAGGGATCAACTTATAAGGTCGGACAAGTGGAACAGGTTGTAATTGGTGGTTCTTCTTATTTCAGAAAAGGAGATCTGCTTCCTTATGATGCTGAGATCGTCATTACTTACCATGAGAAAAAAGTGATTACGATTCCCTTTTCAGAGCGCAGCCTACATAAAATGAACTACATTGAAGCAGAAGATCGCTTACAGGAGTTAGGATTTACTGAAATCTATGAGAAGCCCATCCGTGATCTTGTAACTGGTTGGGTTAAGAAAGATAGTGCCGTCGAAAAGATAACGATTGGTGAGGATTATCCCTTCAAGAAGAATAGTGTATTTCCCTATGATGTAGAAATTACAATCGAATACCATACTTTTAAGAAGAAGAAAACATTCCTTACAGGAGAAGAAGATGATTGAATTATTGATTGCTTTGGCGATACTAACCGGCTTATTCTGGATTGGATATCATGTAACCGGAGCTTTATTATCGGCAGCAATATGGCTGTTTATCAAATTGCCATTCGCAATCATTCTTGGCGGTTTAGGCTTGGTATGCTGTATTACCATTCTCTTAATCCCGTTGGGTGGAAAATGCTTTATGTTTGCATTTGAAGTTCTTACATAAAGGCGGATTTGCCGTATAAACGAAAAAAGCGGGAGTGCATCGTTCAAAATGCACTCCCGCTGAAACTTTATCGTTCCCACCTGTCTCTGCTTTTCTTCCTGTTCTGTTGTGTCTGCGATTGCTGTTTCTGCCGCAGACATTCACGGATGGAGCGTGCTTCCGCTTCCTCATGGAGCAGATTTGCCACATCCCGTTTGCTGTCGTGCATCATCATCGGATCATATTTCTCGCCGTAGGCAGCTTTCACACGGCTGGCGGCAGAGCGTTCCTTTTCTTCACGAACGGCAAGCCGTGCGTCCATCAGCTCGACGACATCCATACCGGCGGCTTGCCCTTTCAGCTCGGCGTACTGCTTCAAGGCTTCAGCAAGCTCGGCAGAGTATTTTTCTTCCTGCTCGGACAGCTTCTGCAGCGCACCCTCCAAGGTGGCAATTTCTTTCTTTACATCAGAAATGCCAGCATCGTCGGTGCAGTCCAAAGATCGAAGCACCATTTCCTTTTCGGTTTTCAGTTCCTCCAATTCCTCGGTCAGTTCGGTGATGCGGCGGGTAAGGTCATGCAGCTTGGGTATCTGATAAAACGGCGTTTCCTTTTTCTCCGCAAGCAGAGCTTTCCGTTCTTTGGATTTGTCCTTGATCTGCTGCACCAATCCCGCATAGCGTTCAATCTCCGGCTTGACTGCCTTGACACACTCGCCCATATTGTGCTTGCCAACACCGATATGACGGAGCTGATAACTGAAAATCAGCATACTGCTGCGTATCTTTTCCATTGCGTCCGCTATGGCGGGAACGGTATTCTTTACCGCCTGCATCAGCTTCTTGACTGTTGCTTTCAGCTTACGGAGCAAAGCGTTGTCTGCCTTGATCTGACGATTGATCTCACAGCGATCAGAGATAATACCCTTTTTCTCCAACGCACGGGCAACCACGCCCTCGTGAATGGTGGGCTGTTCGGTCAAGCCCCGATCTGCATGGCTGCGGTGGTCGATGCGCTCATCGTGTCCGTATCGCTCCAAATAGCGGTTGGTCACATCTGCCCACGCCTTGCGCCACTCCACAAGCTGTTCTTCGCTGTTCCAACGCTCGGCTATAGGATTCTGTCTGCCGAACTTGGTGCTTTTCGGGTGCTTATTGGCTCGTTCATATCCGTGCTTCTCGGCTTCGGATGGCGGCATATACACTTTCTTTCGACCAACCTTGTAAGGGTACTGCTTCTCCCATCCGTCAGCCTGTGCCGCCTTGAACTCAGCGGCGGTAAATCCTCGTTCCTCGCCGTTTCTGATACAGAGATATTCTTTCTCGGTCTTATATTGCCAGTTGCCCTGTTCATCCAACGGGCGTACCGTCAGCATAATGTGGGCGTGAGGATTATGACCGGGCGGGTGCGGATCGTGGATGGCAACGTCAGCGCACATCCCTTCGGCAACAAAGCTGTTCTGAATGAAATCGGTTAAAAGCTCCTGCCATTGATCCGGTGTCAGCTCAATGGGCAGAGCAGGAACGAACTCACGGGCAAGGCGACTGTCCTTGGTCTTTTCGTTTTCCTCCACGGCGTTCCAAAGTACACCTCTGTCCTTCCATTCGGGTGGCGCAAACGCCGGCAGAAACACGTCCTGCCACACAAGTCCTTTCTTTCGTGTAAAATCGTGCCGTACTCCGTCATAGTCATTAAGAATGTTGGTACAGCTCAGATATGCGGAAGCGGCAACCGCAGATCGTCCCGTACCTCTGCTGACCACCTTTGCTTCCAAATGGTAGATCGCCATTCGTTCTCACCGTCCTTTCGTCCTTGTTTTTGTTTCTTTTTCGCAAAAAGAAAATGGGTGTCGCAGAATAAGCGATACCCATAACTGCGACAAAACTGCCAGTGGCAGATTTTCGCAGGCAGACGGCGAGTTGTTTCCAAAACGGAAATAACTGTTTTGATGATGAAGCAAAACATATAGCCGTCTGCGTGGACAATAACAGCAGCGCTCCAGAGCTGTGGCATTGTCCATAAGGCTTCCGCAGAAGCCGCATCCGCCTCGCAGAGCGCACGGCCCCGAAGGGGATACCACCGCCCATTTATGGGTGGTGAATAAGTGCGCCCTTCGGGAGACAGCGCAGCTATCAGCGTTTATGCGTTCTTTCGTTCCTCCGCCTGAAATCGCTTCTTCAACTCCAGATTTACGTCCTCCGGATCCATGGTCTGGACTTCCGGGAATACGCTCTCCAGAATTGCTCCCATTTGGATTAGGCGTCTGGTTCTTGCTTTTCGCTCTTTCTGACGGTTACGGGCTTCGGCGGCTTCCAGCCGGTGCTGTGCCTGCCACAGCTTCTTTTCCTCTTCGGTCATGGGCTTGTTATTTGCCATAAAATCTCCTTTCTGGTGTTGGGGTGGTACTGTAATCCGTTGCAGATGGTGCAGATACAATTCGCATTGTAATCCCCAAGTTATCTGTGTACTGATAGGCGAATTGTTCAGCACCATCGGATGTGAATTTAAGTACCGGAATCAAATAATTTTCGTGCTTCCTGCATATTGGCGGCAGCGTTCAGCTCCCGGATATTCTGATTGTTGATTTTCAGGGGAACACAGCACTCTAGGATACGGTCATAAATTCTGGAGTGGGCCAGATCTCCGGGATGTTTCAGCTTGTCCAGCGTCAGATTGGTGGTCACGATCATCGGCTTTTGGCTCCGGTATCGGCTGTCGATGACATTGAAAACCTGTTCCAGCGAGAACTCTGTCCCTCGTTCAATCCCCAGATCATCAATAATCAGCAGGCTGTATTTGTTGAGGCTGTCGATAAACTGGTTTCGGTCATCGAAGTACATTCCGGTCAGTGTGTTCAGGATTCTGGAAAAATTGGTCATCAGCACCGGGATGCCTTTCTCTAGCAGAGCGTTAGCGATGCACCCGGCGAAAAAAGATTTTCCCGTTCCTACATCGCCCCAAAGGAGCAGGCCCAGCGATTTTGCCTTCATTTCCTCCCAATGCGCCACATAATCGTGTGCTTTCTGAATTTCCGGGTTATACCCCTTGTCATTGGCGAATGTGTAGTCACGCAGAGACTTGTCCTGTAATCCATTGGCTTTCAGGCGGGACACCTGCATCAGAAACTCATGATGTCTGCGCTCCGCTTCTTCTTTTTCATACGCCTCCTGCTGACAGCGGCATCTTACCGTCGACAGCAGAATCCGGTCGTTCAGCTGGATACGGTGCTGTCTGGGGGTGTGACACTTTGCACAGTAGATCAGATCGTCCGCTTCATTCCTGTATTCATCCTCCAGAAGCGGTTTCGGTGTCAAAATTCCGTCCACGGCGGTGGAAATTGGTTTCATAGGCTTTCACCTTCCTTACATTCATAACTTCGTTTGGCGGGTGCCGGATGGTCACGCATGATCCAGCTTCGTATCGTGGCCTCATGGCTTGCATATTGCCTGCCGCTGGATGCCATATAGCCGGACAGCTTCTCCATGTATTCCTGATAATACTGGGGGAACTCGCTTTGCAGGGCGGTCAGTTCACTGGTACGCAGAAAGACATTCTGATAAGTGCCAAAAGCGCTGCGCTCCTCCTTACTCCCTGAATTCGCTTTTTTAATATTACTTTTCTCTTTATTACTACCGGACAGTTTTCTGTCTGTCACAGGGACAGGTTTCTTTCCATCAGCAGGACAGAATTCTGTCTGTCCGGGAGAAAGATTTCTGTCCGTCTGAGCAAGAAATTCCAGAGGAACTTTGACATAGATTCGGTTCGGGCAACCGGCACCCTGCCGTTTCCGGACGATCAGTTCTTCCTTTTCCAGAGCAGTCAATGCGGTTTTGATGGACATTTCGCTTTTGTGCATGGTCTCCGCCAGATTTTTGATGGGATAGAAAATGAACACATGCCCCTGTTCATCTGTCCAGCCATCGTTTTTCTGTGACAGCCTTGCTCGATCCAGCAAAATGACATACAGAATTTTCACTGTTTCACTCAGGCTCACCTTGTTCAATAAAAATCTCGGAAATGCCAAATACGGCGGGAGTGGGCAGTCCGGCGTGAGAAATTGCGTCATGCGTTCACCCCCTTCCTGCGGCAGTCATTCTGTCAGGCGGTCATTCTCCAAGGAAATCCCAGTCCAGATCTTCCTCCAACCCCTGCTGGGCTGCCAGTGGCTGGACAACCGGTGCCTGGGACAGTCCGACCATGCACCCAGCCAGAAAAACCGGAAGGGTTTTCTCCATGGCGCTTTCCACGGAAGCCACAATCTGATCTACAAATCGTTCCTCACATTCTCTGGTTTCCAGATAGGGATCAGCCTGGCTGTGGTAATAACGGTCAAAATAATCTACCAGAGCTACCGCAATCACATTGCTGTAGGATTTGAAGCGGTGCTTGTCCATGGCCTGGAGATACTGCCATGCCCGGTTCTGTGTTTCTTTGTCCAGATTGAAGCGCAGGTTGGTGCTGCGGATATTTTCACCCATGGCTTACTCCTTCCTGCGAATCCGGGCATAGGCCAGATATTCATAGCCCTTGGCGGTCGCACAAATATCTTCCAGAATGGTCACCCGGCTTTCATCATACTGTCCGAAGTTCCTGACCAGGCATCCGCCGCCACCTACGATATACAGGCGCATGAGGTCAGGATTGTACTCATAACGGCGGAGGGTGGAAAAAATATCCGCTACATACCGTCTGGCCACGGAAGTGATGCAATCCAGATAGGGCTTGCCAATATCCGCCGTACCGTATCGGAGCACCTGCTCGATGGCTGCGTCGTCCATCTTGACGCCAAAGCTGTCCAGTACAGCATTTCTGGCGGCGATCATGCACTGGTTGACACCGAACTTTTCTGTCCAACTGCGGCTTTCCACGGCCTTTTTGTTGTTGATATACAGAATGTTCATGGTGCCGTTTCCAATGTCCGCCAACAGGTTCGTGCCCCTGAAGTCTCCCAGGCGGATGGCAATGGCGGGATACCCCTGCGGGAACAGGCTGCATCCCACAAAACGGATATGGTAGTCCTTGCCATTGAACCGGAATCTCACCTCCTGATTCTGGAGAAGATAGCTGCGGAATTCTTCACGCTGCCTGCGAACCCAGGTCAGCGGCAGTCCGGCGGCAAGGTGAACCTCCGCTTCCCGGATACCGGCCAAATTCAGTTCTCTGGCAACGGCCATCAAAGTCAAGATATAGTAGTCCTCGTCCATGGCTTTGTCGGCAATGAATTCCTTGTGTCCCTCTCCGATGCGATAGTACATCCCGCCGTACTCCAGAATATTGCCGGAGAAAATCGGCTCGGTTTCATAGGCGGTCACGCCGGTGGGCGTGACAGTATTGGCGGTTTTGATGTTACCGTACCCGTGGTCAACTCCGATGATTTTAATGTTGTTCCATTCTCTCATCTGCTCTGTGCCTCCTTGTGCTTGTTTTTAGTCATAAAAAATGTCCCCTTTCCGTAGATTTACTTGGAATCGGCACCGGATTTTAAGATTTGGTGCTGTTTTCCTTGCAAGTTCATTCTACTGAAAGAGGGCAGAAAACACATTGAGTGTGGATTGAGCGAGAATTGAGCAAAAAAAGAAGCAATCACACACCGAAGTACATGATTGCTGCGCAGCTATATTCTAACAGCAATTTAGTTTTCAATAGTGACAAACCGGAAATTACCGAATTTTCCATAGAAAATGTATCAAAGTATTAGTAGTATTTTAATGGTAAAATACATTCAAACGCACGAGGGCTATTGATGCTTATTATCATATAACACCCTTTTTTGTAAAATAATCCATCAGGCGGTTGTTAAACACTCGCTTGATATCCCTCAATGCTGAAAGAGATGAATAATTAAAGGCATATAGTTGATTTTTCTCATCTTCAGTCATTTCAATCTCTGCAAATTGCTCAGAATATTTGGTTTTTGCCATTTCCAACAGCAAATCTAAAAATGCTGTCTTTTCTTCCGTTGTAGGCTCCTCAAATTCACACACTAAATCAAAGCGTGTCTGAAGTTCAGGAGGAATAGCCTTTTTATATTCTGCTTCGCTAAGAAGGTTCGAAGTGAAAAGAATAATGTATCCATCCATGTCATACTCTCTGGCCATGGAATCTGTAAAGCAGCCTTCTTCCAGCAACTCCAAAAAGAATGAGAAAACTGGACGAGTAGTCTTTTCAAACTCATCGCAGAGTAGTACGCCTACTTTGCTCTTTTGGATTTTCTCGCTTAGCTCTCCGTGATTACAGCCAACATAACCTGCTGGACTACCAATTAAGCTATTTAACGCATCTTGACTACTGTAATTCTGAAAATTGATTTTGGCCAAATAACAATCATTTTGCAGTCCATTTGCAATTAATCTTGCTACCTCAGTTTTCCCAATACCTGATGCACCGAACAAAAATATCGAAAGAGCTTTCTGCTCTTTTGCCTTGTTTAGAGAAATAAAATTCTTAAGAGTATACCGAAATCTATCTTTGAAATAATTATGGCCAATCAAATTATGATTAAATGTATCAATAAAGGTATCAAAATCCCCTCCACTCAAGTTTGTAACTTTTGTAATTTTATTTCCCTCAGGTTCTTCCTCTCCCAAATCGGTTAAATCAGGAAGCAACTTGCAGACAGGTTCTTGTCCATCCAAAAACAGCGGAAAATATTTTAATAGTGCATCGATCTGAGCGGTTTGTGCAATAACCCTGATATTTGGCATAATGCTAAGGAATTGCTCAAGTGCATAAATCAGGGCTTTGTTGTCTTCAATTGCATACGAGACGGAAGTCAAATCTAATATAGCCAATTCAGAAGATTTATTGAATTGTTCAAATTCTTTTCGCAATTCGCCGCTTGCCATAGAAAAAGTTGCAATTGGAATATCATTTGCTTCTGCATATCGAATGATCGAATCCAATTCCTGTGAATTATTGTATTTATATACTTTTTGCCTGAGATACGGTTTGAATTCATGTGCTTCCTCGAAGCTGGAATCATCCTCATCATCCTCATCATCTTCATCAAAATAACATTCATAATCAGAAAACAAAAGAGGCAACAATTCCATGGCGCTTTCAGCAATAGCCGCTTCTGCGATTACAACTGTATCCTCCGTAATGCTTGTGAAATTAATATATGTCGGTTCTATATTGTTCTTGTTGGTCAACAAAAAATAAACCAAGGCAGATATATCAATACAAACTTCAGAACAAGAATCGAGCATCTCTTTTGTCTCTCCAAATATGAAGACAAATACTTCTCGTTCTTCTTGAATTTTCCTTAGTTCCTCAAGATTGCGATAAGTAAATAAAGTGTGACCCATCGTTATTTCCTCCAAAGTTTACTCAGCCAAATACCAAAGCGATTCCACCAATGAAGATTAGGTGCAGGGGTTTCTTCCAGTTTGAATGCCACATCCTGAATTACTGCCAGTGTATCAACGAAATGGTAGTCATCCTCACACTTTTTTGCTATTGTATCACGCATCACTGGATGCGAGTTGCTTTTGATTATTTTACTGGCATCTGCCTCCTGTTTTTCCTTGCGTGCGCCTGCTTCTTGGAAATAGGTGAAGGTGTTTGAAGTAATGAATTCTCCGCTTACGATACCCTTATAAATGCCGACAATAGACACATGACCAATAAGCAAATCGTTAATGTTGTACTTATTCTCAAATTCTGATTGAATCTCCATAGGAATTTTAATGATGATTTCAGATATAGGTTCTTGCATCCTTTCGTCATATACAAGTCCCTTCAAAATGTATGCATAGTCTTGCAACATCGAACTAACCAGGTTATTGACTTCCATGCCTTCTATCCGCATACCCTTTAATGCATCACGACGTAGTATAAGAAATTGCCGAAGGCTTTCTTCGTTTAGTAGTTCTAATTTGACTCGATCAACTTTTACAAGATCGCCCTCCACTGAGGCATCCAATACAGACACAGATGCACACTGTTCAATGACTCTGCGCAAAAGGATAGATTTTGTCGTTTTTACATCTAAACTTTCCACTACTTTGGATGATGATGTAGAAGTTTCCCTTGCGTCTGCTGAGATAGATGCCTTAATTCCGTCCAGAAATTGTTTTGTTCCTTGTGCTGATATGGATGATGTATAGCCATACTGTTCTTCGAAACTACTTGATTTATCGGTTTCAATTTTAGTAAGAATAACATTGTTAATCATCATTGCAATTTCGTATACCTTACTGAAATTCAGATAGTAGATATTAAAATCATGTGATTTCTTTTTTTCTGTTGTATCCAAATGGGTCGCTTCCTATATTTTATTGTGTGTCAGCGGTACCCAACATTCAACCGCCATATTTTCTAAATCCAGATTTGTTAATTTAACGCTTCGATAATTTTTCACCTAAATACAGTCCCGCCTGCGTATAGGTTCCCATCAGTTCCTGCTTCTTTGCTTCGATTACTTCTGGCTCTGCGTCAAACACCACTTCATAAATTGCCATCATTTTCTTGAAATGGGTAGTAGCCTGCTGAATGTCCCCGATGGTCAGGCAGATACTGCCCATGGCCTCCTGTACATTGGCGTAGTCCAAACTCTTGTCCGAATGATATTCCCGGAGCAGTTGGGAGAGCTTCTGCAGAGCAGACAGTCCGGCGTCAGGCTGTCCCATATCGGTAAGCAGTACCGCATAATTGGAGATCTGTACAATGCTGTCATGATACTGTGTCAGGCCATATTGTTCCAGAATTTGAATGCCCTGTTCCATGTTCTGCTTTGCCAGTTCCAGTTTACCGCTCAGCTTATACATTCCACCGAGGTTGGAGTAAAGATTGGACACCAGAAGGGCGTTGTCCGCAGTAATTTCCGGGAGCATGGCAATCGCTTCTTTTTGCAGCTTGATTGCCTTGTCCGGCTTCTTTTCAGCATAGGCACGATAGCTTGTCAGCAATGCCCGGTCAGAAACAGAGCCGACAGAACGGTTTTTCAATAATGCGGACAGTTCATTCAGCACCAGTTCCATGCCCTGCGAATCGTGATACTTATCCATGTACGGGTACACATCTTCCAGAAAACGCAGGTAGAACGGCATATCGTCGTTTTCGATGCGTTCGATGATCGACCCGACCATCTGGAACAGCTGACGGTAATAGGGAATGTCACAGCCATGAAGCAGGCAAATTGACTGGATGCTGTCCAGCAGAGTGCGGCAATTCTGCACCGATGGCCGGGTTTCTTCCATTGCAACTTCCTGTATCATGGGATGCAGCGTAACCGCACGCCCGTCTGCCGTCTGCACAAAGCCTTTTTCAATCAGATCATTAACAGAATTCATATCCCGCAGGTTCAGCCAGTTTGCAAACAGTCTGGCAGGGATGCTGGTCAGCGGAGCCAGGGAAAGATTTCGCATAAGCTCCGTTTCCGCATCGGACAGCTGATACAGGGAAAACAGCGTGTGGATATGGTCATAATAGGTGGCCTTGCGGCTTCTGCCGTCCTTGGTGATACCGATGGTATCGGTCGTATCCAGGGCGGCTTTTTCCTCTTTCAATTTCTTTAAGAGGGAAGGCGGCTCCAGAATCCCGGTTTCCAGCAGACGGGCGGACAACTCGACTGCCAGCGTGTGTCTGTGAACCGTCTGGATGATTTGTTCCAGAATCGGGCGGTGCTTTTCAGCATTAGAGTAAAAGCAGCCCATCAGGGAAAGCAGCGATTCTGTATCAGCGATTTCCTCCAGATTCATGGAAGTATAGTTGTCAAATCTGCTTCGTGTGGTGAAAATGATCTTACAATGGTAATTCAATACCACATCCAACAGGCTGTCCCTTGCCGTGACCGTATTGAAATTGTCGATGATCAGCAGGCTATCCTCTCGCAGTTTGCGCAGCAGGCGATGGTGCCGACTGAATCGGGCATCTATCGTTTCGCTGTCATCCACATCATCGGCAAAATCCAGACCGGCAATGTCACGCTTCAGATCTCCGGTATAGGTGAAGTAGATAATGTTGGTGTACTCCTTGCCGTATCGTTTGACATAGGCTTTTGCCAGTTCACTTTTACCAATACCGGCAATGCCCTGAAGAAATACTTTTCCCTGAGCGCCGACCAATTCATGCAAAGTGGCCAATTCCGTGTCCCGCCCACAGAAATAACGGCATGGAGCCGGAGCTTTAACGCCATAAACAAAGTCTTTCAGAACAGGAGAGAGAGAACTGGCAGCTAACAGGTTTTTGGTATTGGCGTCACGCTTCCGGAATTCCCGTTCCATCCCGAAAAACAGCACCGCCGCCATAAAGTCCGCCTTAGCCTTGTCGGTCCTGCATGGATAGCCAGCAGCCAGCTTGTTCCTGCCCTCGTTGGAAATGGTGGTATCCTGCAAAAGCAATGTGTGCAGCTCCTGTGCGGCCATGGCACTATCGTACATCAGCGGAAACACTTGATATTCCATGTCGGCGGACAGCATTTCTTTATTTTCTTCTTTTATGTAGAAGGAGATGATGCGGGGGCTGATTCTTGCCTGCCCGTTGAACCAGCGGCAGACCTGCCCGTTATCAAAGGCAAAATCCCGTTCGGTCTCATCGTTACAGAAGGTGGAAAATACCTGCTCCAGCAGGCGGATCTGATCAATTTTTACTTCTACATTTAAGTGCTTGTCCTCGACAGTGCGTTCATCATTGATATATTTACGAATGATGGTGATGACTGAACTGAAATCAAGATATTCCATAAGCCGCCTTCCTGAAATCCGTCAATTTGCGCTCAATCCATGGTCAATGTTCTTTTGTGGCGTTTATCTTAAAATGGACATAGATTGATGAAAGCTTCCTGTTAATCATTATAGCACAGCTTTCAAGTCCACAAAAGTGCAGAGACGATTGATTGGAAAGGATGAGCTCATGGAACAGGATAAAGCATTTGGGCGCTGTGTAGATTTTCTGGCTCGTATGATTGAAAAATACGGACAAGAGCTTCTCGATGAAATCAATGCAACCGCAGATGAAGGAACGGATAATAGAACAGAAAATGCAGAGTCAGCATAGATGGGTGTCAGTGACGGCATCCATTTTTTATACTTTGTATATATCGGATATTGAAAAACTGAAAATCAATGGTATAATAAAGTTGGGACAAATAATTGAAACGGTAATCTAATGCATGCCATAAAATATTGCTGGAGGCAGTGACTATGAATAACAGAAAATGTATGGGGAAAGATAAAGATGGAGTGATATTTCCTGTTGCTCCAAAACTTTCCGAAATGAGTGATAGTTATTTGAATTTTATAGAAGAAATCAAAAAAGAAATTCAGACCCAGAGAATTTCAGTTGTGCTGAATGCCAATTCCAGTATGATCTGTCTTTACTGGAATATTGGTAAAGCCATTCTGCAAAAGCAGGAGGAAGAAGGCTGGGGTGCTAAAGTCATTGACCGCATGGCGAAAGACCTGAAAGATGCCTTTCCGGATATGTCCGGTTTTTCTCCAAGAAATATCAAATACATGAGAAAATTCGCAGAGTGCTGGCCTGATTTTGAAATTGTGCAACAGATCGTGGCGCAAATTCCATGGCGTACCAATCGTATGTTGCTTGACAAATTGGATACACAGGAAGAACGAATCTGGTATGCACATAAAACCATCGAAAACGGTTGGAGCAGTACGATTCTGGATTTGCAGATTCAGAGCAAATTGATTGAACGAACAGGAAAAAGTGTCAATAACTTCCCCGCTGCCTTACCTCCTGCGGATTCGGATATGGCAAATCAGATTTTCAAAGATCCGTATCTGTTTGATTTCCTTGGTACTGATATGCCAAGGCGAGAAGTTGAGATTGAACGGAAGCTGACAGAGCATATCCAGAACTTCCTTTTGGAGTTGGGACAGGGTTTTGCATTTGTAGGCAGACAGGTACATCTGGAAGTAGGCGGAGATGATTTTTATATTGACCTGTTGTTTTATCATCTGAAACTTCGCTGCTATGTGGTAATCGAATTGAAAGCCTGTGATTTTGAGCCTGGATTTATTAGCCAGCTCAATATGTATCAGAATGTTGTAAATGATATTCTGCGCCATCCGAGTGATAATCCGACCATTGGATTACTTTTGGTTAAAGGTAAAAATCAGACAGTGGTTGAATATTCCCTTGCTGGGTACCAGAATCCGATTGGCGTAGCGGAATGGAAAAATCAGATGGTAAAAGCTCTGCCGGAAGAACTGAAAAGCAGCTTGCCGTCTATCGAAGAAATCGAAAGAGAATTGGAGTAAAAAGTGCCACAGGCCGTGGCACAATTACATATCACCTATGGATAGAGGTGGATTAACCTTGAAAACCCCAAAATGTTACATATACACACGAGTATCTACCTCAATGCAGGTGGATGGATATAGCCTGGATGCACAGAAAGACAAGCTAAAGAAATATGCCGAGTTCCAGGGTATGGTTGTTGCCGGTGAATACTCGGATGAGGGAAAATCAGGCAAAAATATAGAAGGGCGTCCGCAGTTTATGCAGATGCTCAAGGATATTGAAACCGGGAAAGACAAAGTGGATTTTGTTCTGGTGTTTAAGCTTTCCCGTTTCGGAAGAAATGCGGCAGATGTACTCAGTTCATTGCAGCATATGCAGGACTTCGGCGTTAATCTGATCTGTGTGGAAGATGGTATTGACAGCTCCAAGGACAGCGGTAAACTGATGATTTCCGTTCTGTCTGCCGTGGCTGAAATCGAGCGGGAAAACATTCTTGTTCAGACGATGGAAGGCCGTAGGCAGAAAGCCCGTGAGGGAAAATGGAACGGTGGTTTTGCGCCCTATGGCTATAAGCTGGAAAATGGAGAATTGCTGATTGCGGAGGACGAAGCAGAGGTCATTCGCATTATTTACGATAAGTTTGTCAATACAACGATGGGAGCGTCAGCCATTGCAACTTATTTGAACGAGCGTGGATATGTAAAAAAGAAGCGGCAGAACAACACACTGGATATGTTCTCGGCGCATTTTATTAAACTTGTTCTGGACAATCCGATCTATTGCGGCAAACTTGCCTATGGACGCCGCAAAAATGAAAAAATAGCAGGGACCCGAAACGAGTACCATATTGTAAAACAGGATGAATACCCGGTTTATGATGGCGTACATGAAGCAATCGTCCCGGAAGAGGTATGGCAGTTGGCACAGCGGAAACGCCAGGCAACAGGTGTCAAGAGCGAAAAGATCTATAATCTGGAGCATGAGAACATTTTGTCCGGCATCCTGCGCTGCCCTGTATGCGGTGCTGCTATGTACGGAAATGTGAATCGCAAGAAAAAGGGCGACGGGACGCATTACAGAGATTATTACTATTACAGCTGCAAGCATCGTACAACAATCAATGGAAACAGATGCGGATATAGAAAACAGTGGAAACAGGAAAAAATTGATGGTGCTGTCGAAGAAGTAATCAGAAAGCTGGTTCAGAACCCCAAGTTTGAGCAGGCAATCCGTCAGAAGATCGGAGCAAGAATTGATACAGATGAGCTGGAAACCGAACTGGAACAGCTTCGCAAGAAACTACGGCAACTAAACGGTGCAAAGTCCAAACTGGGGCAGCAGATGGACAGTCTTGATATATTGGATAAATACTATGACCGAAAGTATCAGGACATGGAAGAACGCCTGTATAAACTATACGAAGAAATTGATTCCGTGGAAACACAAATTGAGGAAGTGGAAACCAGAATTATCAATGTACGCCAGCAGAAAATTTCCGGGGATAACATCTATCAATTTCTTCTGTATTTTGATAAACTGTATGACAAGTTCAGCGATGCGGAAAAGAAGGAATTTCTTAACAGTTTTATTGAACGAGTTGATATTTATGAGCAAGAGCAGCCGGATGGCCGGATTTTAAAGCATATTAAATTCAGATTTCCTGTTTACTTTAACGGAAAGGAGATAGAGGAATTGGGTTGGGACGATGAAACAACAGTTGAGACGGTGTGTTTATTGTCCAAACTTCAAAGCAAGGAACATATCGAGATCGAAGTGGCTATAGACGAGATGGATTTGACTTCGGCAGAGAGTAAAGCAACCTACGAGGAAATCCGGGAATATGTTTTCGAGCATACCGGACTGAAGGTCAGCCACCTCTATATCGCACAGGTGAAGCAGAAATACGGCATCATTGAGCGTGAAAACTACAATAAGCCGAAATCCGAAAACGCCAAGCAGCCCCAATGCCCGCCGGAGAAGGAAAAAGCGATCACAGAAGCTTTGAAGCACTTTGGGATGATTTGAGGTGATGTATATAGAGCGCTTTCTCCTTAGAGATGAGCATTCTGAAAATTTCATATAATCGTCTTTGAAGATTACTAGCTGACAGGAAATAGACAAGGCGGACTTGAGAAAAATTGCTGAAATTGCACTAAATACAATGACAAAGCTACGATGAGCTCAAGAGGTAACACTATCTATATTGAGGAGAATCTGTAAAGTGCTTGACGCAAACATAGGTGACATTATGGAGTTTTTGTCTGAAAAATCTCAGGATGATTTATCAGGCAATGATTATATGAGGAACATCAATTAATAAGGAGGATTGGACATGGGAATCTACATAGGCATCATCGAGAAAAAAGGATATACTCCAAATATTTTCTTTAACTTCAAGCCAATAGCGGAGGTTCAAGATTCACAGGTGATCATGCTTTCTCCACAGGAACAAGAAGCATTATTGCCCGAATCAGAAAAACGAAATATTTGTTTCTCCTACAACTGGAATGACGATGGCGAACATCGTCGTATGGATGAGTTTTTTTCTGAAAGTTCACTTGTTCTGTTTGAGTTCACTTTGCCAGATTTACAGCCTAATTTCAAGGCAAACGGAGATAGGAACCAAACTGGCTACAAGGTTTCTGCCATGGAAATGTTGGACAGAGAAAAAATCCGCCCCATCGGAAATTACGGTGTGTATTTTGCCGTACGCAAGGATGAAGTAATTTCAGATTTGAAAAATGATACGATAGTTGAAATTGAATCTCCTTGCGTGCTTGCGGGTAATCAGGTCTTTATTGAAATGGATGGCTTCTGGGCTGGCCCTTATGTGGTGGGGTATCGTGAGTATACATCGTCGTACTATGTAAAGCCGCAGGTTAAAGAGCAAAAATACACCGTTAGCGGATATAGTTATAGTCGGATGAACAAATTCGAGTTAAGATATTCCGAAGGCTATTGGGGTGCCCCCGAAAACAGATGGTTGATCTTGAGTCCCAAACGGGATTCTGTAGCTGAACAGTTAGATGTTATTTCTGATTCTGTATTGATTGAGAGCTTTAAGGATAGCATTAAGAGTGGAGTCACTGCCAATGGCCAGATTAGGCTAGATGATGTTCCTGCTCTTTTGAAACAATATGAGGAATCTGAAATTGCTGGTTCTATTTTGACTGAGGAGACACGGCGTTCCAGATTGAACCGACTGGTCAATATCATGTCATCTGAAGAAGATGTGGATGATACTCTTCGCACCATTACAGACTTTGTCTGTGACCTGCTTGTAAAATACCAGGATAGCCCTAATGTGGATGAATGGCTGCAGGCATTGGTTGAAAAGAATCCACGACTGCTCGATCAGTTGCAAAGATCTCAGGTTATTACCAAACACATAATAGAGCTTGAAGATAAACTCGAAAATTTGGCAGTACAGAAAGGATTGTTGGAGCAGGAAATCGAAGAGTCTCGCCAGCGTGCAGAAACCATTGACCAACAAGCTATTGAGGCTAAGAAGCGTGAAATGCTGGAGAAGGAAGCTGAATATGCGGATCTTTCGGCTCGTATTGAAGCAAGTCAAAAGCTTTATGGAGTAATTGGTGACATTGGCGATCTCCAGAAAAAATATAAGGAACTCAAAGGCGAGGTTGATTACCTTAGTGTTCATAAAAATCACTTAACCAGCGATACTAGCGGTTTGGAATTGCAATTCCAGCAGCTTATCAGCCGTCCGCATGAAAAAATGGTTGAAATCGCATTCGATGGGTTTATGGCTAGTAAAATGCTCCGTGCTGCCGCAGAATGGGAAGCTGAACAGTCCAATGGTCAGCATATAGAACTTACAAACAAGGTCATGTCCCTTCAATTGCCAAATAAAACACCTGAGGAACTTATTGAATATCTGTGCCGGGTCATTCAGGTTCGCCGCCCCAACTATAGCAAAAATACCATCATTAACATCGCTATCTGTATGACACAGGGTTTCCTAACGGTATTCTCTGGCGAACCGGGTTGTGGCAAAACATCTATATGTAATATTATGGGTGAGGCACTTGGCCTTAATAAGATTTCTGATTTAGTTGGCTGCCCCGAGAATAGCAAAGAATCTGTTGATCGTTATGTGGCGGTTTCCGTAGAGAGAGGCTGGACATCCAAAAGAGATTTTGTCGGTTACTATAATCCCCTGTCCAAAACTTTTGACAAGAGCAATCGCCGGATTTATGATGCACTTCATCAGCTAGATACAGAAAAGCGGATTGGCGCATTCAATTTTCCGTATGTTATTCTGCTCGATGAAGCGAATCTTAGTCCAATGGAATACTATTGGTCTGATTTTATGAACATCTGCGATGATTTGGGCCCTCACAGTAAGGTAAACTTGGGAGAAGACCATGTGTTTGGCATACCTGAAACGCTCCACTTCGTTGCAACAATTAATAACGACCACACAACAGAGACTCTTTCTCCTCGCTTGATTGACCGCGCTTGGGTCATTACGCTCCCGCAGCTCACCCTTCGGGACTACAGTTACTCTGTCAGCGAGGCAAAGATTCCTGCGGAAATAATTGAGGCCATTCCATGGGCTTCTCTTCGAGACGCATTTATTCCCGCAAAGGAAGAGTGTATCTTTACCCCAGAAATTCAAAAATGCTATGATTCCATTATTATAAAGCTGCGTGAAAAAAATTTCTCTGTGAGTCCTCGTATCAATGCTGCAATTAAGCAGTATTGGACTGCGGCCTCCAAGTATTTTGAAATGGATGACACAAAAACTGCTGCGGCTACCATCGCGCTGGATTATGCTGTTGCACAGCGTATTCTTCCCAAGATCATTGGCAATGGCGAGGAATTTGAAAAGTGGTTAAATGAATTCGGCAGCTTGTGTAGTAGTAATGGACTGAACACTTCGGCTAGAATGGTGAAGAGCATAATCGAACGAGGTAATCATCAAATGAAATATTATCAATTCTTCTGTTAAAGGAGGACGATATTATGGCCACTTGTTCATTAACTTTACATCCCTATGGCAAGCAACCGTTTTCAGTTGGGCTGTCAGAGAATGATGGGCGAAAGGGTAGTATCGAGCAAATTATAACAAAAACAACTGATGTATGCATTTTCTCAGATCTGAGTTATGAATTTGCTCTATCGTGTGGGGAAACAAGTCCTGTTCGGGAAGTCGATGTTTACATTAATGATGTGTATGAGCCATCTATACACAATAATGGACGAATATTGTTCCCGAATAAGAGTACAAGCGATCGGCGCATTTTTATGGACTGTTATGGATTTGTGGAAATCACCCTAGTAGTCCATGACACTGATGGTGTCGAACATCAGTACTCTACTGCGTATCTCCCGGTACTGGTACGGCGCGGTGAACTTAACGATGCGGTGAAGGCCATGGTAAGCTATGTGTATTCTAATCAAGAATTACTATTGCTCAATGGTGAACCGAAGGCTAGAAATCCCACAAATCTGAAAGAGAGTGGTTACCAAAGTCTCTCCGCACAGATTATTCTTGCCGAGGAAATAGCTGCCATCTATGAAAGTAGTTATGGTTATTTTAAGGCCAATAGTCGCTTTAGGATTGACAAAGTTTCAAAAATTGATCGGTTTGAGCGCTTGCAATATGTAACACCAACGACAGTTCAGTTCATAGCCACTCATCCAGAAGAATTGCGGCAAATTAACGGAAGCTCTGGTATACGCATCGGCAACCGGGTTTATCAACCAGAGAAAACGCTCTCGCTGCAAAATGAACGCTCATATGACACCTACGAGAACCGGGTTGTGTTAGGGTTCATTCGAAAAATGATTGATTCTGTCAATGAACTGTATGTGCATTGCTACTCTTTGCTTCAGCAAATCCCCGACAATGAGGATTATAGTGCCGAGTACATTTATTCTTCCTTTTTCATGTTTGCAGGAACCAGAAAAATGTTGGAAAATGAATTAGCTCGGTTGAAAAACCTCCGCATAAAGTTTGCTCATCTCTGGACAATGTACAGCAGTGCTTTTAGAATTCAGCCAGAAGCGATGCTAAGCGAACCTCAGCCATCCCATATTTTGATGTCGGTTCCACAGTATAATCGCATTTTCGTCCACATTCATAAATGGTTCTGGTTTGGTATTTATGATTTCGCCAAAGAAAAGTTTATGCTTTCATTTATCAAGATTTCTTCACTTTATGAAGGGTATCTGTTGGCAAAACTGATTTCATATTTTCAGAACCGTGGATATGCACTTGAAAATGCAAAAAAATGTGTGTACCCAATAAGATGTAACTGGAAATACAAAAACACAAATTGCAATAATACATTCATTTTCAGGAACGATCATCATAAGCTAACGCTTTACTACCAGCCGGTTATTTATGACACCGACGAATGCAGCGTAAACGGAATTGGTTTGATTCGCAACAACTCCATCCCTGTTTTTACTGGAGATAACGATGATAATCGGTCTGGCGGACATTATTACTCACCTGATTACCTGATTAAGGTGGAAGGTGATTCCTCTGTGCGATACCTCATACTAGATGCAAAATTCAGTGATTTTGTATGCGTGAGACGGCATCATGTCAAGAATCTTGCATTTAAGTACCTGTTCTCCATGAGTCCTATTCGACCGACAGAATCCATTGTAGGGTTATGTTTGATTTATGGTAAGTGCGATGCCTCCGAGCAAATGCAAAGTGCATATGATAAGCGTCTACATGGTCAGCAGATAATGCCCGCAACCGAACTTCTACCTTTGATAGAAGGTGTTGCAAATGAAGGGCATTATAGCAAATTAGATGCGCTTATGAGGACAGTCATCACCTAAAGTCTACCTAAGCCCCCTTAAAGCAAAGCTGCCACGCGTCCATTCAACACTGAAAGGACACGTGGCAGCTTCTCTTTTTGGCTCTTATAATATCAAGGCATTGAATATTTCCATAGGGTGAAGAAGTCATCTATAGGGCGGCCCTTTTGAATCTGGGTCATCCAATAGGGGCGCGAGCATCCCTGTTGGTACACGATTTTCCGTAGGAAAGACTCAGTGTGTTATGCCTTTACTTCCAGGGAAAAATCCATCTGACCGGAAAGGGAAGCCGATGCATATATGAGACTCCGTCTCGCCATAGTGAAACGATTATTCTTCGTCTTTTGTGGGCAATTCTAATATTTGTTTTGTAAGCTGCTGAAGCAGCGCAGATGTGGATTCACCCATAGGAATCACTTTTCCAACATAGGCAGCCATAGCGGCTGATATATCATCGGTGGTCAGCTCAGATTGCGGTTTGTCCAGCAGTGAATCACGGATGCCCTTCACAGCTTCTGCCGTAGCGATTGCCCCGGTAGGCTGTTGTGCTGCTACATCCTCTTTGATTTCTCGGATAATTTTCATCAGAATGTTCTTGATTTTTTCAACATCCGCTTCATTGCTCTGAATTTTTGCGGAGTTCAGGAAGCTTATATCATTGATGAGTTCTGCCCGTTTGGATGGTTCTGCGCTCATCAGTTCAGCCAGCGACTCGGTGGCAAGGTCAAGGTAAGCTGCCGCCCATCTTGAGCGGCAGCTTGCTTTTTATAGAATCTACTATCCCTGATACCTTATTCTTTCAACCAGCGTTTCCTTTTTCAGATTACTGCTTAAAACGAGGGAAAGCACAATTTGTAGAATACCAACCAGAAGAATCATAACAAGAATCGGGATAAGAGGAACATGATAAATGTTCATTCCAAAAATCCCATTATGCTTCGCATAGGAAAACAGTGCATAGCCAAGGGGCAGACCGGCAGCAAGTGCGACGCAGATGGTGCCAACCGTAAAAACCAAGCCCTGTATTTGTAAGCTCAGATTCAACTGCTTATTGGTCATGCCTACCGCTTGCAGCACACCGTATTCCTGCTTCTTCGTGGTGATATTGATGATCATGGTGTTTGCCAGATTCATAAACCCAATGAGACCGACAATTGCCATGAACAGATAGCAGCCAAGCTTCATCATACGGCTTGCGTATTCTGCGGTTTGCAATTCTGCGTGATAGGTGTTCAGCTTGATATGAGAAGTATCGGAGAGCAGGTCATTCAGGCTTTGCTCTACAGATGCCACATCTTTTTTATCACAGTCTACCCACAGATAGCCATAGGCTGTTCCCCTCGGATTCATGGAACGGTATACTTCTTCCGGAATGACAAGATAAGTGTCCGCGCTTACAAAGGAGCCTGCAATCTTTCCCTGATAGGTATAGGTTCCGCTTCCGTTATCAAAGTTGAATGTAATCGGTGCACCCGCAGAATACCCGTCAGCTTCCATCCACATGGACCAGCCAAAGAAAACATCCCCGTTTTTGACAGCCTGTGCATAGTCCATGGAACCGATATCGCCATCCCCGCGCATCATTTCAAAATCCTCTTGATTTACGATTGCAACCGGAAATTTTGTTCCGTTCAGATCTGCAGAGACGATTTCTCTCGTCAGTACATCCGTTACACCGGGGATGGATTTGATTTCTTTAATCAAAGAATCATTCAGTGGGTTGTTCTGTAGGATTGTGTCCAGATTATTCTCCGAATAGGCTTCATCATAATTTTGGGAATAATCCAGCTGCAACTCAAATTGTCCATGGTTGATTGCAATCCGCGCCTCGTGCTCCGTGTCAATATTCCCAACATAATTAGAGATAATTACAAACAATACACAGGAAAGCCCCATGGTAAGAATCGTAGCAATGGTTCTTTTCGGATTGCCTGTCACATTTGCCATTGCCATGGAGAAAACGGTGACATCTTTTCTGCCTTTTCGTTTGCCCTGTTTTTGCGTTTTGGAGCCGTCAAGATACCGTGTCGCTTCGATGGGTGAAATCCGGGAAACAATTTTCATGGGTTTGCGCAGAGCCAAAACGACCGTAAGAAACGATACAAAAATGCAGATGAGCATAATTGTCAGTGAAAACAGAGGCACCTGATGGTTCTTGATTCCGGACGATACCAGATTTCCCTGCTCCACCAGCCAGTTGAAGCTGACTTTTGCAATCAGAAAACCAAACAGCAGCCCCAGCGGTATCGAAGGAACCGCCAGAAGAATGCCCTCACGAAAGATCAACTGCTTCATCTGCTTTCTGGTTGCACCCAGCGCCTTGATTTTTCCGTACTCCTGAACCTTCTGGGCGATCCCGACCTGGAAGATATTATAAATGACCACAACGGAAAACAGCACGATTCCGAGGATCAGGGTTCCACAAACCACAATCATTTCATAGCTCGGCTGCAATACCCACTGCAGGTAGAGGTCATTGATGATCACATTTTTCTGGTCAATGCCGCAGGAATCCGCGATTTCTTTTATAACAGGCGCAACATTATTCATAGATACATTTGCAGAATCGCTCAAGGTAAAATAGATATTATATTGCCTGTCACCCTCCGCAACACGCTCATTATAAAAATCCTGCGAACCGAATACAACATAGGAAGCCTCAATGGTATATTCATCCCGGTCATATAAAATCCCGCTGACAGTAAATTCCACCGGTGCGTATTCCGACTGCATGCCGGAACGGTACTCCAATGTTACGGTGTCTCCGACCTTTACATCATGGTATCCCACTGCATCAAAGAAAGCGCGTCCTGCGGCAATTTCCTGCGCCTTTTCCGGATAGGTACCTTCCTTCAACACATATTCCTGATTATAGGGAAGCATTTTCCTGACCGTTTCATCCGCACTGACAAAGCCGCCATTTTCATTTCCTTTCAGGATGCCCTCCGTACACATGATGCCGATATCAGATATCTCAGCTCTGCGTTCCACTTCTTTTAATTGCGTACCATCTGCGGCGATAAACAGGCCGTAGTTGCTTCCGTATGAGCCTGCAGCCTGATCCTTCTGTAAGAGGATCAGGCCATTTCCAATTGTACTGATAATGACCAGAAGCATGGTAGTCAGGCAAATCGCCGTCATAATGAGGACACTTCTTGTCCGATTTCTTTTGTCGTTGTTGAATGCGATTTTGCTGATCGTCCTCAATTGAAATCCACCACCTGTCCATCCTCGATGACTAAAATACGGTCAGCAACCTGCGCGATCTCATCATCATGGGTAATCATTACAATCGTTTGTCCATATTTTTTTGCGCTCATTTTTAGCAGCGCGATCACCTCGTCACTTGTCTTGGAATCAAGATTTCCGGTTGGCTCGTCCGCAAACAAAATCTCCGGTCTGTTTACCAAGGCTCTTGCAATCGCAACGCGCTGCTGCTGTCCTCCGGAGAGGGTATTCGGAAGATTATGAATCCGGTGTTCAAGACCCAGTGTGGTGATAATATCATTGACATAAGCTTTATCCACTTTTTTTTCGTCAAGCCCCAACGGAAGAACGATATTTTCCCACACATTGATGGAGGATACCAGATTGAATGCCTGAAATACAAATCCGATCTTTCTTCTCCGGAAAACGGCAAGCTGATCCTCCTTCATGGAATACAGGTCCTTGTCAGACAAGATCACGCTGCCGCTGGTTGGTGTATCCAGCCCGCCCAGCATATGCAGCAGGGTACTTTTTCCGGAGCCGGATTTTCCGACAATGGCGACAAATTCTCCCTGCCCAATCTGGATATTCACATGGTTAACGGCTTTGACCTGATTTTCCCCCGTCCCATAAAATTTGCAAAGCTGATTCGTTTCTAATATCACGCCCACTCCAATGGCCTCCTTTTCTTATTTACCCGCATTGTATCAAAGGAGCCTTTCATTTCACTTTCAAAAAGAGAGCAGAAGTCTTACAGATTTGAAAGACTTCTGCTCATCATCTCTACGAAAGTCCATTCTCCGGCAGCTGAATCAAAAAGGTACTTCCTTTTCTGACTTTGCCGGAGGCCACCGTGATTGTCCCACCATGCTGCTCAATAATCTGTCTGGACAGATACAGACCGATGCCAGTTCCGCTCTTTTCGCGGACTTCCGGCGCAGTCCCTCTGTAAAACCGCTGGAATATTTTATGGTATTCACTCTGCGGGATTCCGATTCCCTGATCCTCGATCTCAATTCTCACAAAGCCGGTTCTTTTTTGTAGCCGGATCGTGATTTTTGAATGTTCTGGGCTGTATTTGATGGCATTGTCCAAAACATTAATGATTGCTTCTCCAAGCCAACGTTTATCCTGCATAACCATGCATGTTTCCAGCTCTTTTGCATAGTCAAAAACGAATTCAATTTCTTTCTCATCCGCTTTTAGATAAGTACAGTTCACAGCAGATATGACAGTATCCATAAGCGGAAGTTTTTTCTTATTAATCTGAATCAGTCCAGTTTCCATCTTGGATATTTCCAGCAGAGACTGCAACAATGTTTCCAATCCGTCCAATGCACTCCGGCAGCGGATGCGAAATTCCTGTTGCTCCGTCTCACTCAGATTGTTCCGCAGCAATATGCTAAAGCAGGTATCCAAAGCTGCAACCGGGGTTTTCAGCTGATGGGAAATGTCGGATACCATTTCCTTTGTGCTTTCCTTCTCCGCTCTGGCTTCCTCTTGCAGCAGCTGGATATGATGTCCGATTGCTTCAAGCTGAAATTTCAGTCTTTCCTGCCCGACATGATCTTCTGTGTCCGGCACTACCTCAAAGTGATTTTCCCGAAATGCAATCAGGATTTGCTCTAGCTGCTCCAATCGTTTCCGACTTTCTTTCGCCTCAGCTTTCTTCCGGTAAAACAGGAATGTTAGCAAAGACAGACATAGCACTGCACTTGTACAGCCGGTTATCATGATATTCTGCCGGAAGCGCACATAAAACGAAGTCCCTTTGTTTTCCCAGTACCCGTATTGCTCTAATAATTGCTTACCTTGTTCATTGGCTTGATGGTCGTTTCCTTTCAGCCATCCTGCGGCAACATCCATGCCGGTGGTCTCTGCGCCCGCCGCAACTTCTGTCAGAATATCCATTTTACATTGATAATCCTGATAATATAAATAGGTGGTAAAGCAGTTCAATACCGCAAAAAAGAGTAGAACCGGCAGCACCAGTGACAAGGCATCAACCCACTTTTTACGATGTCGTTTCGTCACTGACTTACCTCCTGATTCCATATATACCCAAGCCCGCGGATGTTTTTAATATAGACCGGAGCCGCCGGGTCCTCTTCGATTTTCTCCCGAAGCCTTCTGATGTTCACAGCTACTGTATTTTCATCCATAAAATCACCATCCAGATCAAACACATTTTCTAACAGCTGTGTTTTTGAAAGAATCTGTTTCGGGTTTTGAAGAAAAAAGGACAGCATTTTCAGTTCATTCTTCGTAAGGCTTATTTCTCTTTCCTTTACGAACGCCCTCATCTCTCCGGGGATAAATACGATATCCTTTGAATGAATTTTTGGAGTTCCGGGTTCATTCTTTCTGCGGCGGAAATGAGCCTCGATTTTCAGAAGAAGTACGGAAAGACTGAACGGCTTTGTAATATAATCGTCCGCACCGGCTTCATATCCCATGACCTGATCTGTCTCCTGATCCAACGCGGTAAGACAGATAATATATACATTTTGACAATTCCGCATCCATCTGACAAGCTCTAATCCGTTTCCATCCGGAAGATTCACATCACAAATGGCAACATCCACTTGGATTTTTCTGGAAAGCAATTTTGCTTTTTTTATTGTTTCTGCCGAAAAAACCTGGTATCCGGATTTTTTCAGTGAAAAAGTGATTCCACGATTCAAGTTTTCATCGTCCTCAACCACAAGGATATTTGGCATAATTCAAACCACCCTTCCGTCTTAGCTATATATGTTAAACGCTACATCAAATACTGCAAATGCTTTTATTGATTCAGTCGAATTCTGCATTCCTGTTGGCACACGATTTTCCGCAGGAAAGTCGTGTGTGCTATACCTTTGCTTCCGGCTGACGCGGGAAAGGGACCGCATTCGCCCTCCCTCCCCAAAACTAATTTTATTATATTCAATAAATTTCAGGAGCTGCGTCTCGGAAAAACGCGGGATCGGGTACAGCATGATGTGAGTTTTGTCACCACGAGGCATTTTTGTTCCTTTTGCCCCCTGACATGACATAATCGAAGAATCCATCTTGAAACATGATGGATTTCAGAAGGTATGCGTACTTCTTGTCCAAGGCTCTAAAACACAGGACATCGGCGTTACACCCGCCCGAAGTTGTTGCGAACCACATCTTTTTGAAATATGGACGGATGTTGCTAACAAGCACATCCTCCGCTTGAAAATATGTCACTCGCTCTGAAGAATCAGTCGTGCCAAAGGAAGCAGCACCTTGCTTGTCCGGCAGAATGTTTTCCGTTGAGACATAGACATGACTCCCTAGAGTCGTAACCAAGGGGTCAGTGCGCCCATTCGCACCCGCGAGGTAGAATAGGCCCCATTATTTCGAGTTAGAGTCGCTGATATGATGCGGCTCATTTTTCATTTTCGACGGGCTTCTTGATATACCTGCCGTTCTTGATTCGCGCGTCCGCTGGCTTCTCTGCGTCCTCTGGAATTCCCCAGACCGTGCCAATGCGGATAGCACCGGGGACGCGACCCTCGCCGCACAAAATCTGAATACGGCGGGTGGAGATACCCCAGCGTTCGGCGGTTTGCGCGATTGATAAATACTTCATGGGCAGCACTCCTGTTGCAGTTCGGTTCTATGTCTGCTTATAAAATCACAGTATAATTATAATCGCCAAAGCGAATAAAAGCAAAGGCTTTTCGGAAAAGTCCAGGAAGTATTTTCAACTCAAAAATCAAGGGTTTGGGGCTTCCCCAAAAATCAAAATGGGCGTATCGGCTGCAAAGCTGAACCGCTCATTTTCCGGTGTGTACGGACACCGGATGTGCTTGCTACCGGTATGTCTTTTTCGTCACGGTGAACGGAAAAGAATATGCCGCCGCCCCCCTGTATTTCACCACATTGGGAACCAGCATCAAGCCTGTTTCCGTGCTTCTCAACGGAAACGGCGGCTCGGTGTCGCCCGGTTTCATCTCGGTGACGCTGGGGAAAACCTATCCGGCCCTCCCCACACCGGTGCGGGAAGGTTATACCTTCACCGGCTGGTATACCGGCACTTCCTCCAGCGCCCAGCGGGTCTCCGCCGGAGATGCGGTGCCGGCCACGCCCCCTTCTTCCCTCTATGCCCATTGGGAGAAAATCCCTGTTGCTGATTACACTGTTACCCTCCATGTGTATAACGGCCCCATTGGGACAAATTTTCCGTTTTGCTGGGAGTGTGCATTGGCGTGCCCAATCTGCTCTCTCCCTTCTTTTTGCTGCGGGAGAAGGCCGAACTGCCCGCCGCTGTGGTGTTCCCGGTGTACAGCGCCGGCTCGGTGGCGGTGATTTTGCTGGGCAGCTTCCTGTTCTTCCATGAAAAACTGGGAAAAAAGGAGCGGGCCGCCGCTCTTTTGACCCTGTGTGCCATGATGCTCATCAACCTGTAACTGCGGCTTCTTGCTGAAAGAAAAAAAATCCGGTATACTATATCATAAGGCTGAAACACTGCCCCCTTTTCCCATGCGGAAAAGGGGGCATCATTGAAAAATATCAAAAGAAAGATTGGTAAAAAAGAGATGGAATTCAAAGAATTTGACCTGGCGCCGGAAATCCTCCAGGCCATAGAGGAAAAAGGCTACACGGCCCCCACTCCCATCCAGCAGCAGGCCATTCCCGCCCTGCTTTCCGGCGAGGATCTTCTGGGCTGTGCCCAGACGGGCACCGGCAAAACCGCTGCTTTTGCCCTGCCCATTCTGCAAAAGCTCTTTGCCAGCTGGGATTATAAGCACCAGATCCGGGCGCTGATTCTCACCCCCACCCGGGAGCTGGCTTTGCAAATTTACGAAAACTTCCTGGATTATGGCAAGCATCTGCCTCTCCGGTGCTGTGTCATCTTTGGCGGCGTGTCCCAGAATCCCCAGACCCAGCAGCTGAAAGAAGGGGTGGATGTACTCATTGCCACCCCGGGGCGGCTGCTGGACCTGATGGGTCAGGGCTTCATTTCCCTGAAACACACGGAATACTATGTGCTGGATGAGGCCGACCGGATGCTGGACATGGGCTTTTTACCCGATGTGCGCCGCATCACCGGCAAATTGCCTCAGGACCGGCAGACCATGCTGTTTTCCGCCACCATGCCTCCGGAGATCGCCCGACTGGCTCAGAAATTGCTCCACAACCCTGTGGAAATCAATGTCTCCCCGGTATCCCGGCCGGTGGAGCTGATCGCCCAGCGGGTCTATCTGGTGGACAAGGGCAACAAATCCAAACTGCTGGCCCATCTGATCCACACCCTTCCCATTCCCCAGGCTCTGGTGTTCGCGCGCACCAAGCACGGGGCCGACCGGGTGGCGCGCCATCTGAACCGGGAGGGCATCACCGCCCAGGCCATCCACGGAGACAAGACCCAGAACAACCGGCAGCGGGCGCTGCAAAACTTCAAAGACTGGAAAATCCAGGTTCTGGTGGCCACCGACATTGCCGCCCGGGGCATTGATATTGAGGAAATGCCCTATGTGATCAACTACGATATGCCCTCGGAACCGGAGACCTATGTGCACCGCATCGGCCGCACCGGCCGGGCCGGAGCAGCGGGCACTGCCATCTCCTTCTGCGATGAGGAGGAAAAGGCCATTTTGCGGGATGTGGAAATGGTCATTGACAAATTGCTGGACATCGATTACGACAACCCCTATCCGCTGGGGAGCTATGTGCCCGACCCCAATCAGCCGAAAAACCCGCCCCGGCCCCGGAAAAAGGGCAGCGGCGTCACTCCCAAAGCCCCCCGCCGGGGCAAGAAGGAGGAAAAGCCCGCCACGGCCGGGGAGCAGGCTTCCGCCACGGCTGAGAAAAAGCCGGAAGGGGAGCAGTCCCAGGCGCCCAAGCGCCGCCGCAGAAGAAGACGGAAAAAGCTCTCTTCTGCCTCCTCCACCCCCAACCAGGAATCGTAACATGGCAATCATCACCCTTCCACGCCTGACCCTGCGTCCCTTTCGCCGCACCGATGGGAAGGAGCTTTGGCAGCTGCTGACCCAGGAGGCGGTGGCCTGGGAGTGGGGAAGGGCAGAAAGCCTGGAGGAATGCATCCATCTCAGCCTGTTGTGGGAAAAGTCCCAAGACATCTGGGCCTGTTGCCTGGGAGACCAGGAAGGCCCTCTGATGGGTAAACTGCGCCTTTCTCCGCTTCCCGAGCGGGGCAAAGGGGTGCGGGAGCTGAGCTATGCCTTTCATCCCGCCCATTGGGGCCATGGTTATGCTCTGGAAAGCTGCCAGGGACTGCTCCAGTATGGGTTTGCAGAGCAGCAGATGAAGCAGGCCGTGGCTTTCTGCAGCTTTTCCAATGAGCCCAGCATCCGGCTTCTGGAAAAGCTGGGTATGAAGCGACAAAAAGAGCCCCGCCCGGGGCTTTTTCTTCGGGAAGGACAATGGCAGGCGGGCTGGGAATACACCTTTTCCCGCCGCCAATTTGAAAGGAGATGGAAACCATGAAAACCGCCCTTATCACCGGCGGCAGCCGGGGTATTGGCCGGGCCTGCGTGCTGGCCTTTGCCCAGGCTGGCTGGCAGGTGGCCTGGTGCTACCGGAAAGAAAAGGAGCAATCCCTGGCCCTGGAGCAGGAACTGAAAAATCGGGGTCTTTCCGGTCTGGGTATTGCCGCCGATGTAGCCGACTCCGGGCAGGTGGAAGCTCTGTTTTCTCAAATAGAACAGGCCTTGGGGCCGGTGGATGCCCTGGTGTGCAACGCCGGAGTAGCCTATCAGGGTCTTTTGAGCGACATGACCGATGAGGACTGGCGGCGGGTGATGGGGGTCGACCTGGACGGAGTGTTTTACTGCTGCCGCCGGGCCATTCCCTCCATGGTCCGCCGTCAAAAGGGCAGCATCCTCACCATCTCCTCCATGTGGGGTCTGACAGGGGGCAGCTGTGAGGCGGCCTATTCGGCCGCCAAGGCGGGAGTGATCGGTCTGACAAAGGCTCTGGCCAAAGAATTAGGCCCCTCCGGGGTGCGGGTCAACTGCGTCGCCCCGGGGGTGATCCACACCCAGATGAACGGCAACCTGACCCAGGAGGACCAGCAGATCCTGGCTGACGAAACACCCCTCTGCCGCCTGGGGACACCGGAGGAAGTGGCGGGGGCCGCCTTGTTTCTTTCCCAGGAAGATGCCAGCTTCATCACCGGCCAGGTGCTGGCGGTGGACGGCGGCATCGCCATATAATGAAACACTTTCAAAAAGGCTCTCCCCAAAAGGGAGGGCCTCAGACTGTCGAAAAACCTGTATAACGAAAAGGGTCGTCCGCCCTACCCCTATCAATCCGCAAAAAGCCGCGACCTATGCGTGGCTTTTTGCACTTCTCAAGGGCGGGGCGCCCCGCTGGTCCGGTGGCCGGACGGCCATA